>NZ_JBICKP010000068.1:0-949 GCF_043104335.1 Pseudomonas sp. WSY_20 | reverse complement strand
TTCATGGCGCTGCCATTGTCTGAATGAAGCACCAATGTTTCCGGGCGGATTGCTTCACGCAGACAGGCACGTTCCAGCAAGACGCTGGCATGTTCAGCGCTCTCTGCCTCATGCACCTCATTCATGACCAGCTTGCGGCTGTAGATATCTTTGACCATGTACCAGTAGAAGTAACGGCCTTTGACTGTGCTGGGCAGCCAGGTGATATCCCAGCACCAAACCTGGTTCGGGCCGTCTGCCCTGTGCGTGGTGAGCGGCCTGGCTTGGGGCTTTCTGCCGCGTCCACGCCGATGTGCCTGGCCTGCTGACTTGAGCACTCGATAAAAGGTGGATTCTGAGGCCAAGTAAAGGCCTTCATCTGCCAACTTCGGCACGATTTCATGTGGAGTGAGGCCTGCACAGTCAGGACGATTGGCTGCTGCCAGAACCGCCAGCCGCTCCTGCTCGCTCAGTTTGTTGGCCGGCGTTGGGCGACTCGTTTCAGGCCGCCGGTCTTTAGGTTGGTTGCGCCACCGCTGCAAGGTGCGCTCGGTGATGCCCAGCTCTGTGCAGGCTGCACGCTGACGAGCGCCTGACTCGATAGCCGCATCGATCAACTCAAGGGCAGTGGTGCGATCTGCGGCGCTGGTCATTCGTCCTCGCCCTTGCCCCAGATCGCATTGGCCTTTTTTCGCAGCACCAACAACGCTGCCGTTTCTGCCAAAGCCTTTTCTTTGCGCCGCAGCTCACGCTCCAATTGCTCGATACGCTTGACCGAAGCAATATCTTTGGCGGGTTCCTGCTGGGTAGGCGTATTGGCTTGCTCACACGCTGCACGCCACAACACCAAGTCCGCCGGCACAATGCCTGCGGTACGGCAGTATGCCGAAATCTCTGCCTCGCTCATTGCGGCTGTCTGGAGCACTGCCCTGAACTTGTCAGCGCTGCTCCAGCGCCCGTTGCGCTTACC
>NZ_JBICKP010000067.1:0-2807 GCF_043104335.1 Pseudomonas sp. WSY_20 | reverse complement strand
GGCCACGCTGCGCGAAGTGATCACGGCCACACCGGCCGGGGCGCTGACGGCGATCAGCGGTTCGCCGCCCGTGCCGGTGCCATTGGGGTTGTCGTTGGCACCGTGGTCGAGTTCGCGCACGGCCGTAGTCAGGATTTGCTGTGGCTCGGGGTCGTGGCCGATACCCTGGTTTTCGCCGGCCACCTGGCCGAGATTGCGGGCCAGTTCCAGCGCGCTCTCCAACAGGGCGATGGCCTGGTCGCGGACAAGATGGCCGCCGCCTGCACCGGGCTGGGCCTCGGTTGAGAGCAGCAGGCCTCTGGCCGCGCGCAGGGCACCGCTGGCATCGCTGCGCAGCTCGAAGCCCTCGCCACGGGGTTCGCCGCCCTTGGGTCGCGGGTGGGTGAGGTAGCCCAGGTGGAGGGCCGTGTCGGCATGGTCGCTCATCAGCGCGGCGCTGATCTCGCCATGGGTGTCGTCGATGCGCGGCTCGTTGGCACGGCCGGCCTGATGCTCCTTGCTGCGGATGGCGCTGAGGGTCTTGTGCAGCGGCAGCTTGTAGGGCGTGGGGTGCGTGGCCGGATAGGCGCGGCCGGTGACGATGGGCTGGTCGCAGTCGCCGTCGAGGAAGTCGACGATGACCTCGTGGCCGATACGCGGGATGGCGATATGGCCCCAGGCCGGGCCGGCCCAGTTCTGGGCGACGCGCACCCAGCAGGAGCTGTGCTCATCCTCGACGGCCAGGCGATCCCAGGGGAACTGGATTTTTACGCGGCCGAACTCGTCGCAGTAAATCTCTTCGCCCTCGGGGCCGACGACGGTGGCGATGTGCGGGCCGTCGATGCGCGGCTTGGGCGGCAGCGGCGCGCGCCAGTCGGCGTGGTCGGGCAGCAACTCGGCGCTGAAGTGGTAGCGGGTGCCCTGTTCGGCGTCGGCGGCGTCTTCCTGCTGGCTGGTGGCCTGCACGCCCTCGTGATGCAAGCGCAGGGTGCGCCAGCCGCGGTTCATGTCCTCGCGCGGGTGGCCGCTGAGGGTAAACGCGGGGCCGGGCAGCAGACGGGCATCGTCGCCTTCGACACGGGCCAGGCGGGCATCGCCGCGCAGGGCGAGCAGGCGGGTTTCGGTAAAGGGCTTGCCAGCCTCGTCCTGTTTGTAGCGGCCAGGGTACGCGTAACGCTCGTAGTCGCTGCGCTGGTGGTCGAGCTCAACGCCGTCGACGCTGTGCTGCTGGTTGTAGCGCGGGTGCTTGAAGGTGTAGTCACGCTGGGTCTGGCGGGCGGTGCGCACCTGCTCGGCATAGACGAAGCGGTGCAGCGCGGGCCTGGGCGCATCGCCACCGGCCTTGGGGTTGTAGGTGACGGGTTCGCCGTCGATGGCACCGTGGCTGTAGAGGCGGTCGCTGAAGACCAGACGGTGGCCGTCGGCGCGGTGCTCGAAGGCGTAGTAGAACCCTTCCTCGGCGGCGAGGCGTTCAACGAAATCGAGGTCGGTCTCGCCGGCCTGGACGCAGTACTCGCGCGGCAGGTGCTCACGGGTGGACACGAGTTCGACATCGGTGATGCTGTGCTGGGCGATGACCTGTTCGATGATCTGGGGAACACTCAACGCCTGAAAAATGCGCCAGTCGGCGCACAGGCCGAGGCGGGCCAGGGCGGGCTCGACGACGGCACGGTAGCGGGTGCGGCGGTGGCCGGTGTCGGCCTGCTCGAAGGTGCTGACCAGGCCGTGGACGTGGCGCACCACACTGCCCTGGGCGATATGGAGGGTCAGGGGCTGGTCGAGCAGTTGGGCGAAGTCGATGGCCGGGTCGAAGCTGGCCAGTTCGAGGTGCAGGCGAAAGGGGGTGGAGAGAGCCTCGTCGAGGGAGAAGGCGGCCACCTCGAAGTCACCGGCGGGTGCGGTGACGGTGAAACGCAGGTCGGATTGGCGCGGCATGGTTGGGCTCCCCTGTTCCGTTCGTTCAGTGCTTGAGGATCTCGTCGAGCGATTGCATGACTTGCTGGGTGGCGTCGTCGAGGTTCACGGCATAGAAGGCGAAGATGCCTGCCAGCACGACGACGACGGCGAGCCAGGGTGTCCACCACGGCAGTTGGCGGCCGATGAGGTAGCGGCGGGTGGTGACGTTGGCGCTGGCGTCGGTGAGCTGTTCGGGGGTGTCGCCGCGCAGTTCGCGCAGGACGCGGTGCAGTTTGCTGATGTGTCCCTGCAGCACTTCGTTGCCGTTGTGCTGCACGCCGTACTTGCCCTTGAAGCCGAGGCACAGGCACAGGTACTGGAATTCGAGCACGTCGCGGTATTTCTCCGGTTCCATCAGCATGCGCGAGAGGATGGTGAAGAACTTTTCGCCGCCCCAGGTTTCGTCGTGGTAGATGCTGAGCATGGAGCGTTCGGCCCAGATCGATTGCGAGCCCCAGGGGGTGCCCATGACGGCTTCGTCGATGAAGGCGCAGAGGATGTAGCGGTAGGCCAGGTGGGTGGCGTTGTCGTAGCCGTGCTGGCGGGCTTCTTCGTCCAGCGCGGCGATCTGTTTGCGCACGCTGTCGTAGAGTTCGCCGACGTTGTCGTAGGCCTGGGTCTTGCGCAGGCGCACGATCAGGCCGAACAGGGGGATGGCGCCGTCGGCCAGCGGGTTGTAGCCGTGGCCGCGCAACTGGAAGCCGAGGTCTTCGTCGGCGTCGATGTGTTCGATGGTGTCGAAGCCGATGACGCGCTTGTGCGGGACGGCAGGCGCGGGCGGGGTACGCAGGTAGGGCTGGCGGGCAAGTGTGTTGGTCATGTCATTGGCTCCTGATGGCCCAGAACTGCATTTCCAGTTCGGGGTAGTCCCC
>NZ_JBICKP010000065.1:0-149335 GCF_043104335.1 Pseudomonas sp. WSY_20 | reverse complement strand
GGCGGAAAGGTGACTGTGCGCCACCCTCGCCAATGAATACCAACTAGCCATCTGCGCCCCCGCCCAGGCGTTCAAACGATCAGGTGCTCAGCCGATCACAGCGAATACCTGAACTCACCACCCAGCCCTTCACCGCCGCGGCCCATAAAAACTCACGAGCCTCGATAAGCAATCCAGGGTAGCCCACCCAGCTACAGACAACCCGCCAACCGCTATGAAACACTACGCCCCCCAAAGCCGCCAACAGCTCCCAGCATGCCCGCCCTGGACCACCCGCTCATCGACCAATTCCTGGACGCCCTGTGGCTCGAAAAGGGATTGTCCGACAATACCCGCACCTCATATCGCAGCGACCTGGCCCTGTTCAACGGCTGGCTCCAAGCCCGCTCGGTCAACCTCCCAGACGCCGGCCGCGAACTGATTCTCGACCACCTGGCCTGGCGCCTGGACCAGGGCTACAAGCCGCGCTCGACCGCGCGATTCCTGTCCGGGCTACGCGGTTTCTTCCGCTACCTGCTGCGCGAAAAGCTCATTGCCATCGACCCGACACTCCAGGTGGACATGCCCCAACTGGGCAAGCCGCTACCCAAATCGCTGTCCGAGGCCGACGTGGAAGCCTTGTTGCAAGCCCCGGAGCTTGGCGAGGCTATCGGCCAGCGTGACCGCGCCATGCTCGAAGTACTGTATGCCTGCGGCCTGCGCGTGACCGAGCTGGTCAGCCTCACGCTCGATCAGGTCAATCTGCGCCAAGGCGTACTCAGGGTGATGGGCAAAGGGAGCAAGGAGCGGCTGGTGCCCATGGGCGAGGAGGCGGTGGTGTGGCTGGAGCGCTACCTGCGTAACGGCCGTGCCGAGTTGCTCAACGGCCGCCCCAGTGACGTGCTGTTCCCCAGCCTGCGCGGCGAGCAGATGACGCGGCAGACCTTCTGGCACCGCATCAAGCACCATGCCCAGGTGGCGGGCATCGACAAAGCCTTGTCGCCGCATACCCTGCGACACGCGTTCGCCACGCACCTGCTCAACCACGGTGCGGACCTTCGCGTGGTGCAGCTGTTGCTGGGCCACAGCGACTTGTCGACCACGCAGATCTACACCCACGTGGCAAAAGCACGGTTGCAGCAACTGCACGCCGAGCACCATCCGCGCGGATGAATGTTTTTCATGTTCGGCCAACCGACAGTCTGCGGCGGCTTCAAGCCAGGCGTGATGTGGTAGGCTTGGGCGGTTAGCACCAAGGGCCGCCCAGTCACCTCGTCGTTTTGCTCAGGTGACGCTCTGCGGCCCCTGTCCGCCCTCAGGAGTATCCATGCGCGTGACCCCGTTTTTCGCCGCCGCCGCCTTGGCGCTGGCCAGCACCTTTGCCGTGGCTGCGGCGCCCGATACACCCGTCGGCGCAGAGCAGGCCATTCGCAAGTCATTGCAGAACCTGTCCCTGGAAGTGCCCGTTGAAAGCGTGGCCAGCAGCCCGGTCAGCGGCCTGTACGAAGTCAAGCTGCAAGGCGGGCGCGTGCTGTACGCCAGCGCCGATGGCCAGTTCGTGATGCAGGGTTATCTGTTCCAGATCCAGGACGGCAAGCCCGTCAACCTGACCGAGAAAGCCGAGCGCCTGGGCATTGCCAAGCTCATCAACGGCATTCCGGCAGGTGAGATGGTGGTGTATCCGGCCAAGGGCGAAACCAAGTCCCACATCACCGTCTTTACCGACACCACGTGCCCGTACTGCCACAAGCTGCATGCCGAAGTACCCGAACTCAACCGCCGCGGTATCGAAGTGCGTTACGTCGCCTTCCCACGCCAAGGCCTGGGCTCGGCCGGCGACCAGCAATTGCAGGCGGTGTGGTGCTCCAGCGACCGCCGCAAGGCCATGGACAAAATGGTCGAGGGTGATGAAATCAAGGCAGCCAAGTGCACCAACCCGGTCAGCAAGCAGTTCCAGTTGGGGCAGTCGATCGGCGTCAACGGTACGCCGGCCATCGTGCTCGAAAACGGCCAGGTGATTCCGGGTTACCAGCCTGCACCGCAGGTCGCCAAGCTGGCGCTTGCCAAGTAATACAGTTCAATACGCCGTCGTCATGGGGTGACGGCATGTTTCACGGTCGGCAAAGGTGTCGGCCGTTCAATGGGGAGTTCACAGTGAAACCGGTCAAAGTAGGCATCTGTGGGTTGGGGACCGTCGGTGGCGGAACCTTCAATGTACTTCAGCGCAACGCCGAGGAGATTGCCCGCCGTGCCGGGCGCGGTATTGAAGTGGCCCAGATCGCCATGCGCTCGCAGAACCCGAACTGCCAGATTACCGGTACCCCCATTACCGCTGATGTGTTCGAAGTCGCGAGCAACCCCGAGATCGATATCGTCATCGAGCTCATTGGCGGCTACACCGTAGCCCGCGACCTGGTGCTCAAGGCCATCGAAAACGGCAAGCACGTGGTCACCGCCAACAAGGCGTTGATCGCCGTGCATGGCAACGAAATCTTCGCCAGAGCCCGTGAAAAGGGCGTGATCGTCGCCTTCGAAGCGGCGGTGGCCGGTGGCATTCCGGTGATCAAGGCCATTCGCGAGGGCCTGTCGGCTAACCGTATCAACTGGCTGGCCGGGATCATCAACGGTACTGGCAACTTCATCCTCACCGAAATGCGCGAGAAAGGTCGCGCCTTCCCGGATGTGCTGGCCGAAGCCCAGGCGCTTGGCTACGCCGAGGCCGATCCGACGTTCGACGTCGAGGGCATCGACGCGGCGCACAAGCTGACCATCCTGGCGTCGATCGCGTTCGGCATTCCGCTGCAATTCGACAAGGCCTATACCGAAGGCATCACGCAGCTGACCACGGCCGACGTGAACTACGCCGAAGCCTTGGGCTACCGCATCAAGCACCTGGGCATGGCACGCCGTACCGCCGAAGGTATCGAATTGCGCGTGCACCCGACGCTGATTCCGGCTGACCGCCTGATTGCCAACGTCAATGGGGTGATGAATGCCGTGATGGTCAACGGCGACGCCGCCGGCTCGACGTTGTACTACGGCGCAGGCGCAGGAATGGAACCGACCGCTTCCTCGGTGGTAGGCGACCTGGTGGATGTGGTCCGTGCCATGACCTCTGACCCGGAAAACCGTGTGCCCCATTTGGCGTTCCAGCCCGATTCGCTGTCGGCGCACCCGATCCTGCCAATCGAAGCCTGCGAGAGCGCTTATTACCTGCGTATCCAGGCCAAGGACCACCCAGGTGTGCTGGCCCAGGTGGCGAGTATTCTGTCCGAGCGCGGCATCAACATCGAATCGATCATGCAAAAGGAAGCCGAAGAGCAAGACGGCCTGGTGCCGATGATCCTGTTGACCCACCGCGTGGTGGAGCAGGGCATCAACGACGCCATCGTCGCCCTCGAGGCCCTGAAGGATGTGGTGGGCCAGGTCGTGCGCATTCGCGTCGAGCAGCTCAACTAGGGTTGGCCTGAACAGCCTTGTGACGAGCGTCCGGCAAGGCTGTTTGCGTACCTGCGTGACCAAGTACCAGGGCTTGTTGCACAGAGGCCCAGCGACACCCTCGACGCTGCAGCTAGATGCAGCGTAGGGGCTTTAGAACACCCTACAGTCACGGCAAGCCAAGGCGTGCCGCCCAGGTTCGAGGCCACCGGCCCTTTCCTGCTGCGGGCAAACGAGGCTTGCCGCTCAAACCAAAGGTTTGTCCCATGCGCTATATCAGTACCCGCGGCCAGGCACCGGCCCTGAACTTCGAAGACGTATTGCTCGCCGGCCTGGCTACCGACGGTGGCCTGTACGTCCCGGAAAACCTGCCACGTTTCACCCAGGAAGAAATCGCATCCTGGGCGGGCCTGCCGTACCACGAGCTGGCATTCCGAGTCATGCGCCCGTTCGTCGAGGGCAGTATCGCCGATGCCGACTTCAAGAAGATCCTCGAAGAAACCTACGGCGAATTCGCCCACGCTGCCGTTGCCCCGCTGCGTCAGCTCGACAGTAACGAGTGGGTGCTTGAGCTGTTCCACGGGCCGACCCTGGCATTCAAGGATTTCGCCCTGCAACTGCTTGGTCGCTTGCTCGACCATGTGCTGGTCAAGCGCAACGAGCGCGTGGTGATCATCGGTGCCACCAGCGGCGACACCGGCTCCGCCGCCATCGAGGGCTGCCGTCGGTGCGACAACGTCGACATCTTTATCCTGCACCCGCACCAGCGGGTCTCGGAAGTGCAGCGTCGGCAGATGACGACGATCTTCGGCGAGAACATCCACAACATCGCCATCGAAGGCAACTTCGATGACTGCCAGGAAATGGTCAAGGCGAGCTTCGCCGACCAGTCGTTCCTCAAGGGCACCCGCCTGGTGGCCGTCAACTCGATCAACTGGGCGCGGATCATGGCCCAGATCGTCTACTACTTCCATGCCGCCCTGCAGTTGGGCGGCCCGGCCCGTTCGGTGGCCTTCTCGGTGCCAACCGGCAACTTCGGCGATATCTTCGCAGGCTACCTGGCACGCAACATGGGCCTGCCGATCAGCCAACTGGTGGTGGCCACCAACCGCAACGACATCCTGCACCGCTTCATGAGCGGCAACCAGTACGTCAAGGAGCAGTTGCACGCCACCCTGTCGCCGTCGATGGACATCATGGTCTCGTCCAACTTCGAGCGTCTGCTGTTCGATCTGCACGGTCGCAACGGTGCATCGATCGCCGAGTTGATGGCCAACTTCCGCCAGGGCGGCGGCTTTAGCGTCGAACAGGACCGCTGGACCGAGGCACGCAAGCTCTTCGATTCGTTGGCCGTCACCGATGAACAGACCTGCCAGACCATCGCCGAGGTGTTTGAGGCGACCGGCGAGGTGCTGGACCCGCACACGGCCATCGGCGTCAAAGCCGGTCGCGAGTGCCGCCGTAGCCTGGATACGCCCATGGTCGTGCTGGGTACCGCACACCCGGTCAAGTTCCCTGAAGCGGTCGAGCAGGCGGGCGTTGGCAAGGCGCTTGAATTGCCCGTGCACATGAGCGACCTGTTCAGCCGCGAAGAGCGTTGCACCGTATTGCCCAATGACCTCAAGGCAGTACAAAGCTTCGTCAGCCAGCACGGCAATCGCGGCAAGCCGCTCTGACCTTGCAGGCTCCGGGTCGGACCGATCCGGAGCCTCAGCGGTTTCAATGGTTTAATTCAGACAAATCCTATTCTGGCCGATCGTCTTCGCGCCTAGATTAGCCGGTCCTCCCAGCAGGAGCGGCTCATGCAACAGCCTCATGTACTGATTCATCACGTGCGCCCGTCCCACCAGATCCTTCTGCACCAGGCCCTCAATGCCCAGGGCGTGTTCCAGGTGCGGATCTGTCAGGACAAGGCCGAGCTCGATGCATGCCTTTCGAGCGCATTCTCCCCGGATTTATTGATCTTCGACCATGCTATGCCCACCCGCACGGGGACTGCGATGCTCAAGCGGTTACCGCCCACCTGCCCGGTGCTGTTCGTAGGCCAGGCAGGCGCCCGGCGGCGCAACCTGGCTGAACAGGCCCGCAGTTTCGGCTTGCACGTCATCGCGGAGTTGCCATGGCCACTGTCTTCCCCAGCCCTGCAAAGGGCGTTGCAAACACTGCCCAGCCCGTCCGAACGTGAAAGGTCGCAGCCCATGGAAGCGCTGACGGCGCATTGAACAGCATGGAGGGTTAGAACTTTCCGCTTCGCTTGCAGGTCTGCTCCTTACAACTCATCAAGCAAGCGAGTAATCCGGATGGAACGAATCTGCAGACTGCTCAACCAAGCCCTCACCCCTTACCAGGCGCACTTGGGCCTGGCCGATAGCCACGGTAACCGGCAGTTGACCGTCCACGACCACCTGGCCAGGGTGGTATTGCAACGCACGGTCAGCGAGCGTCAATTGCAGGAGCAACGCCTGCTGGTGGATATGGTCGATGGTCTGCACCGTGATCTGCAGATCGCTGAAGGGCGGCTGCAGCCTTGCGTGATTGCTGCGTTGCAGCAGCGTCAGCAACCTCAGGGAACCTTTGCCTGAGCGAGTCATCAGATTGATCAGTACAGCCGGCCACTGCTTTGCTCCCGCATGGCCACTGCTGTCGCTGGAAGCCCAAGGGCTTTCGCTTGACCCCGGACGTTCTTCCCCAGCGTCCGGGGTTTCTTTTTATCTGGGTTGGGGGTTTGGAAGGTCGATCGACCCAGCGGCGTGGCGCTCGTCCTGTTCAGGGCGTTCGGGGTGTGCCGCCGCGTGGTCGTTGAAGAAGGCTCGGCTGTGTTCGAGGTAGTCCGCCCGCTGGGCGGGGTCGAGCCAATGCGCATAGAGTTTTGGTAGCACCGTCTGGCGCAGCTGGGTCAAGACCTGATCGATGTGGGCCATGGCGGCTTGTCCCTGCGGGCTGGCCGAGCAGCCCACATGCAGGAATTGGTAGGGTTTCACACCCTGAACCGGGTGAAATTGGTAGTCATCCGGCGATCCGCCTTGTTGCTGGATCAGATAGCGAACTTCCGGCCAGTAGCCGAGCACCAGGCGCAGTCGGCCCAAGCGTTGCATCTGCAGCAGGTTGGCGGTGGCCTGGGTGCCGTAGTGTCGGCTGACGGCGGCATCTGGCAAGTTGCTCAGCGTATCGTCGATCACAGCCCCATAGCTGCGCTCTGCCACTACACCGAGGCGTAGCGATGGGTCGCTCAGCAGGCCTTGAAGATCGACCTCATCACCGTCGAGGTGGGGCGCCACCAAGGCGTGGTTCTGCTTGCGCACGACCAGTCCGCTGGTTTGCACGCCCAGCAACGGGATGGAAAAGCGTATATAGCGGGCGCGCTCGGCGGTCCATAGCAGCATCGGGTCACAGGTAAGGCTGCTGCTGCCCTGCAGCATCTGCAAGCCACGCGCACGATTGACCCGCACGATGCTGTGCGCATATTCGGGCATCTGCTGGATCAACTGCGGTAACAGCTGGTCGATCACCCCATGACCTTTTTCCGGGCCGTCGGATACGCTGAACGGTGGCAGATCACGCACCAGCCACAGCAGTCGCTCCTGAGCGCTTGAGGGCACGCTGAGCAGTGCAGCCAGTACGGCGCCTGTCCATGCCAACCTGGCGGGGCGCAGGCAATGGCACATCGACAGGCTCAGACAGCGCCCGCCTGGCGCAGGGCAGCGATGGCGGCCGCATCATAGCCCAGCTGGCCCAGCAGCTCGTCGGTGTGTTCGCCCAGTGCCGGCCCGACCCAGTCGGCAGAGCCCGGGGTGCCGGACAGCTTGGGGACGATGCCCGGCATGCGGAACGCCTTGCCATCGGGCAGGCGCGCCTGCAGGAACATCTCGCGCGCCAGGTACTGAGGGTCGCTGAACATGTCTTCAGCCGAGTAGATGCGGCTGGCCGGCACCTGGGCTGCGGTCAGGGCCTGCATCAGCTGTTCCAGCGGCAATCCGTTGGCCCAGCGATCGATGACCCCGTACAGCTCATCGCGGCGCAGGTCTCGCCCGTCATTGGTGGCCAGGCTCGAATCCTCGGCCAGGTCGCTACGGCCGAGAGCCACCATCAGACGCTTGAAGATCGCATCGCCATTGGCGCCGATCTGCACATGCTTGCCGTCCGCGCTGGTATGGATGGAGGAGGGCGTGATGCCCGGCATGATATTGCCCGTGCGCTCGCGGATGAAACCGAAGACGTCGAACTCCGGCACCATGCTCTCCATCATGGCGAAGATGGCCTCGTACAGCGCCACGTCGACCACCTGGCCAAGCCCCCCGTTGACCTCGCGATGACGCAGGGCCATCAGTGCGCCGATCACCGCCCACAACGCTGCAATGGAGTCGCCGATGGAAATACCGGTGCGCACGGGCGGGCGATCCTCGAACCCCGTGATGTAGCGCAAACCACCCATGGACTCGCCCACTGCGCCGAAGCCCGGCTGCTCCTTCATCGGCCCGGTCTGACCGAAGCCTGATAGACGCACCATGACCAGCCGCGGGTTGAGCGCATGCAGCACGTCCCAGCCAAAGCCAAGCTTTTCAAGCACGCCCGGACGGAAGTTTTCGATCAGGATATCCGCCTCGGCAAGCAGCTTGCGCAGGACCTCGCGCCCGTCGGGGTGCTTGAGATTGAGGGTAAGCGAGCGCTTGTTGCGCGCCTGCACGAACCACCACAGCGAGGTGCCCTCGTAAAGTTTGCGCCACTTGCGCAACGGGTCGCCGCCGTCGGGCGATTCCACCTTGACCACCTCGGCGCCGAATTCGGCGCAGATGCGCGCCGCGAATGGCCCGGCGATCAAGGTGCCGAGCTCGACCACTTTAAGGCCGGCGAGGGGTTTGCTTGACGTCGACATGGGGCATCCGTGGCAGCTGAAGAGCGGTGTTTTTATCACAGCTGCGATGCGGCAGATACTGCCGCGGCGCAACCGGGGACTGGATCGGTTAGACTGTGCGACTTTTCTTCAGGCAAGAAGCACCCCGACCATGGCCCAGCCGTCCACCACCTACAAATTCGAACTGAACCTGACCGACCTCGACCGCAATGTGTACGAGAACGTCAAGCAGACCATCGCGCGGCACCCTTCGGAAACCGAGGAGCGTATGGCGGTTCGTCTGTTGGCCTATGCGCTGTGGTACAACGAAAACCTGACATTCGGTCGGGGCCTGTCGGACGTCGATGAGCCGGCGCTGTGGGAAAAAAGCCTGGACGACCGTGTGCTGCATTGGATCGAAGTAGGCCAGCCAGATGCCGATCGCCTGACCTGGTGCTCGCGCCGTACCGAACGCACCAGCCTGCTGGCCTACGGTAGCCTGCGGGTGTGGGAAGGCAAGGTGGTGAGCGCGGTGAAGAACCTCAAGAACCTCAGCATCGCGGCCGTGCCCCAGGAGGTGCTCGAAACCCTGGCCACCGACATGCCCCGCAGCATCAAATGGGATGTGATGATCAGCGAAGGCACGGTGTTCGTGACCGATGACCGTGGCCAGCACGAAGTGCAATTGCAGTGGCTGCTGGGGGAGCGCGGCTGAACCTTCCCATGCGTATCGAACCCCGCCCGCTGCCCCCGACCCTGCCGTTTCTTGGCAACCTGCCACCCTTGCTGACTCGCCTGTACGCCGCCCGTGGCGTGCAAAGCGAGGCCGAACTGGACAAAAGCCTGGCGCGCCTGCTGCCCTACCAGCAGCTCAAAGGCATCGACGCGGGCGTCGACCTGCTGCTGCAGGCCATCGACCAAGGCCAGCGCATTCTGATCGTCGGTGACTTCGATGCCGATGGCGCCACGGCCAGTACCGTCGGCGTGCTGGGTTTGCGCCTGCTCGGTGCGGCCCACGTGGACTACCTGGTGCCCAACCGCTTCGAGTACGGATACGGCCTCACGCCGGAAATCGTCGAAGTGGCATTGCAGCGCCAACCACAGCTGCTGGTCACGGTAGACAACGGGATCTCCAGCGTCGACGGCGTCGCGGCGGCGAAGGCGGCTGGCCTCAAGGTGCTGGTGACCGACCACCACCTGCCCGGCGAGGCGCTGCCGGACGCCGATGCCATCATCAACCCCAACCAGCCAGGCTGCCCGTTTCCGAGCAAGTCGCTGGCAGGGGTCGGGGTGATTTTCTACGTCCTCATGGCCCTGCGCGCGCGCTTGCGCAGCCTGGGCCGCTACGACACCCAGCCGCAGCCGAACATTGGTGAACTGCTGGACCTGGTTGCCCTGGGCAGTGTTGCCGACGTGGTGCCGCTGGACGCCAACAATCGCATCCTGGTGCATCAGGGTCTGGAGCGCATTCGTGCCGGACGCGCCCGGCCTGGCCTCAAGGCGATTCTGGAGGTGGCCAAGCGCGACCACCGGCGCATCACCTCCACCGACCTGGGTTTCATTCTGGGCCCGCGGTTGAACGCCGCAGGGCGCCTGGACGACATGAGCCTGGGTATCGAGTGCCTGCTCTGCGAGGATCCTGCCCTGGCGTTGGACATGGCCCAGCAATTGGACGGCCTGAACCAGGACCGCAAGTCTATCGAGCAGGGCATGCAGCGCGAGGCGCTGGCCCAGTTGCGGGACTTGCCGGTCGAGTCGATGCCCTATGGGCTGTGCCTGTTCGATGCAGAGTGGCACCAGGGCGTCATTGGCATCCTCGCCTCTCGCCTCAAGGAACGCTATCACCGCCCGACCATCGCCTTCGCCGATGCCGGCGACGGCATGCTCAAGGGCTCTGCGCGCTCAGTGCCGGGGTTTCACATCCGCGATGCGCTCGATGCGGTGGCCGCGCGCCATCCACAGCTAATCAGCAAGTTCGGTGGCCATGCCATGGCGGCAGGGCTGTCCTTGCCCGAAGCCAACTACCCCGCGTTCGCCGAGGCTTTCGACCAGGAGGTGCGCCGCCAGCTGTGCGAGGACGACCTCACCGGGCGGCTGCTGTCCGATGGTAGCCTGGCGGTGGAAGAATTCCACCTGGACCTGGCCAAGGCGCTGCGCCAAGCCGGGCCTTGGGGGCAGCATTTTCCGGAGCCGCTGTTCCACGGCGTGTTCCAGCTGGTCGAACAACGCGTGGTGGGTGAGCGTCATTTGAAAGTCGTGCTCAAGAGTGAGTGCGGCACGGTGCGCCTGGACGGCATCGCCTTCGGTATCGACCGCGAGGTTTGGCCCAACCCGACCGTGCGCTGGGTGGAGCTGGCCTACAAGCTGGATGTGAACGAGTTTCGCGGCAATGAAAGCGTGCAACTGATGATCGCCCACATGGAGCCGCGCTGAGCCAGGAGCTGTGTGAAAAAAATTCGAAAAGAGGTCAGGCTGTATTCAACGCAGCCTCACCGCGTATCAAGGCTTTTTACGCAACGCCCAGGGCATCGCGGCCAAACCCCATGGAACCTTCCCCCTACCTAATCTGGTCTAGTCTGAACACAGACCGGTACCGGGCCAGGGATGCGTGGTTGACTGCCCGGGCCGGATCACTTTGCAGCCATTGGGAGGTGCCCTCATGAGCATGCTGCTCGAGCCTTACACCCTGCGTCAGCTGACCCTGCCGAACCGCATCGCCGTATCACCGATGTGCCAGTATTCCTCGGTCGATGGCCTGGCCAACGACTGGCACCTCGTGCATCTGGGCAGCCGTGCCGTCGGCGGGGCGGGCCTGGTCGTCACCGAGGCCGTGGCAGTCACGACCGACGGTCGTATCACCGCTGAAGACCTTGGTCTGTGGGACGACGCGCAGATCGCCCCCTTGCAGCGCATCACCCGTTTCATCACCGCCCAAGGGTCAATCCCGGGTATCCAGCTCGCCCATGCCGGGCGCAAGGCCAGTACCTACCGCCCGTGGCTAGGCAAGCATGGCAGCGTCACGTTGGAGGAGGGCGGCTGGCAGCCGGTGGGGCCGTCGAAGATCGCGTTCGATCCTGAACACACCGTGCCCAGTGAGCTGACCCATGCGCAGATCCAGGAAGTAGTGCAGGCCTTTGTCGCCTCGGCCAAGCGCGCGCTGGAGGCGGGTTTCAAAGTGGTCGAAGTGCACGCGGCCCACGGTTACCTGCTGCACCAGTTCCTGTCGCCGCTTAGCAATCAGCGTCAGGATGAATACGGCAGCTGTTTCGACAACCGCATCCGCCTGACCTTGCAGGTGGTCGAAGCGGTTCGTGCGGTCTGGCCGGCCGAGTTGCCATTGTTCGTGCGGGTGTCGGCCACCGACTGGGTCGAAGATGGTTGGAACCCGGACGAAACCGTCGAGCTGGCCCGACGCCTGCGTATGCTTGGGGTGGACCTGATCGATGTGTCTTCGGGCGGCACGTCCAGCAATGCCGAGATCCCGACCGGCCCTGGCTACCAGACCCGCTTTGCCGAGCGCGTGCGCAAGGAGTCGGAAATGGCCACGGGCACCGTGGGCATGATCACCGAGCCGGCCCAGGCCGAGCATATTCTGCGCACAGGCCAGGCCGACCTGATTTTCCTGGCCCGGGAGCTGCTGCGCGACCCGTACTGGCCGCTGCATGCAGACGACGACCTGGGCGGCCACCAGGCCACCTGGCCGGCGCAATATCAGCGGGCCACCAGCCGGTCGAGCCCCATTCACGAATCGGACCTGCGCGACTAAGCGGCCCCTGATGCCGGCGGCGGGCTTCTAGGCACCGGCAAGCCGCCGCCGGCCTGCGACGATGCAACATCTGGAAGCAAATCCTCTGTGGCGTGATGTGGGGCAAGTCTTACTCTGGCTGCTGACTTCCCTGATGTGGAGATGCGCATGATGAATACCCGGGGTTTGCTTGATCAATTGCTCAAATCCGGCCAGCAGCTGCTAGAGAAGCAGGCGGGCGGGGCCAAGACGGGTACAGGCGCCGGCGGGCTCGGCGGGTTGCTGTCAGGCGCAGGTGGCGGCCTGCTTGGCGGCGGTGCGCTGGGTGTATTGCTCGGCAGCAAGAAAGCCCGCAAGTTTGGCGGCAAGGCGCTCACCTACGGGGGCCTTGCCGCGCTTGGCGTGCTTGCCTACAAGGCCTATGGCAACTGGCAGGCGCAGCAGGCCAACCAACAGGCCCCTACACCAGAGCCGCAGACGGTGGACCGCGTACCTGCGGCCCAGGTGGAGCAGCACAGCCAGGCGGTGCTGCGCGCACTGGTCGCTGCGGCCAAGGCGGACGGTCATGTGGATGAGCGCGAGCGTGCGCTGATCGAGGGTGAGTTCACCCGCCTGGACGGTGACCGTGAAGTGCAGCAGTGGCTGCATGCGGAGCTCGACAAGCCGCTGGACCCGGCCGAGGTGGCCCGGGCCGCCCAGACGCCGGAAATCGCTGCCGAGATGTACCTGGCCAGCGTGATGATGGTCGACCAGGAAAACTACATGGAGCGTGCTTACCTGGACGAACTGGCGCGCCAGCTGGGGTTGGCCCAAGGGTTGCGCGAGGAGCTGGAAAAGCAGGCGCGGCAGGGATAAGCCGCGCGTGCAGCTTGGCCCAATCGGGAGGATCACTGCGGTGGCGGGGCGTTCTGTCAGAATTTGACGCGCAATTCTGTAGGACGCCTGGGCTATACTTCGGCGATTTTTCCTGCTCGTAGTGAATCCCTGAGGGCTGAATGTGAAGAACTGGACGTTGCGCCAACGGATCCTGGCAAGTTTCGCCGTGATCATCGCCATCATGCTGCTGATGATCGTGGCGGCCTATTCACGCCTGGTGACCATCGAATCTGCCGAGCAGGAAGTTGGGGCCGACAGCATTCCGGGGGTCTACTACAGCTCGATGATCCGCAGCGCATGGGTGGACAGTTACGTCACCAGCCAGCAGTTGGTCGGGCTTTCTGACCGGCGCGAGATCAGCTCAGCCGACATCGAACTCTTCAAGAGTTTCGAAGACCGGCTCAAGCAACACATGGCCAGTTACCAGACCACCATTCGCGATGGCGAGGACCAGGCCCGCTTCGACGCCTTCGTGAAGCTCGAACAAGCCTACATGCAGAACGTCAATCAGGTGCTCGATGCGTATCGAGAACGCAATTATGCCGAAGCCCAGCGCTTGATCGCCCAAGTGCTGACCCCCACCTGGGTCGAAGGGCGCAAGCACCTGAACGAGGTGATCGAACAGAATCGCTTGGCCGCCGACGCCGCCACCCGGGAAATCGTCAGCGCGGTGAACACGGCCAAGGGCAGCATGGTCGTGTCGCTGTTGCTGGCCATCGTGGCTGCCGGTATCTGTGGCCTGCTACTGCTGCGCGCCATTACCTCGCCCATGAGCCTCATCGTGACTGCGCTGGACAGGCTTCGCTCGGGTGACCTGAGCATGCGCCTGAACCTGGACCGCCAGGACGAGTTCGGTGCGGTTCAGGGCGGTTTCAATGAAATGGCCGAGGCCCTGGCCAATCTTGTGGCACAGGCGCAGCGCTCGTCGGTGCAGGTCACCACCTCGGTGACAGAAATCGCGGCCACCTCCAAGCAGCAGCAGGCTACCGCCACCGAGACGGCTGCGACCACGACCGAAATCGGTGCCACGTCGCGTGAAATCGCCGCCACGTCCCGCGACCTGGTGCGCACCATGACCGAAGTCACCTCGGCCGCCGATCAGGCGTCGAGCCTGGCCGGCTCCGGCCAGCAGGGGCTGGCGCGCATGGAAGAAACCATGCACCAGGTCATGGGTGCGGCCGACCTGGTCAACGCCAAGCTGGGCATTCTCAACGAGAAGGCCAGCAACATTACCCAGATGGTCGTCACCATCGTCAAGGTGGCCGACCAGACCAACCTGCTGTCGCTCAACGCGGCGATCGAAGCCGAGAAGGCCGGGGAATATGGCCGCGGTTTCGCCGTAGTGGCCACCGAAGTGCGCCGCCTGGCCGACCAGACGGCGGTGGCGACCTATGACATCGAGCAGATGGTGCGTGAGATCCAGTCGGCCGTGTCGGCCGGGGTCATGGGCATGGACAAGTTTTCCGAAGAGGTGCGCCGCGGCATGTTCGAGGTTCAGCAGGTCGGTGAGCAACTGAGCCAGATCATCCATCAGGTCCAGGCACTGGCGCCGCGGGTACTGATGGTCAACGAGGGCATGCAGGCCCAGGCCACCGGGGCCGAGCAGATCAACCAGGCGCTGGCGCAACTGAGCGACGCCAGTACCCAGACTGTAGAGTCGCTGCGCCAGGCCAGTTTTGCCATCGACGAGCTGAGCCAGGTCGCCGCCGGCCTGCGCGGCGGCGTGTCGCGCTTCAAAGTCTGAAGACGATGATCGACATGCAACCGCGCGCCGTGCCGGCAGGCCACGACAACGGCGCGCTGTACCTGCAGTTTCACCTGGGTGACCAGCGTTTTGCCCTGTCCGTGCAGGAGGTAATCAAGGTGCTGCCCCGTCAGCCTCTCAAGCCAGTGCTGCAAGCGCCGCATTGGGTGGCGGGCATTCTTGCCCACCGTGGCCAGTTGGTGCCGGTGGTGGACTTGGCTGCCTTGTGCATAGGGCGGCCGGCGCTGCAACGTACCAGTACCCGCCTGGTGCTGGTGCGCTATCGCAGCGCACTGCAACTGGGCCTGATTCTGGAGCACGCCACCGAAACCCTGCGCTGCCGTGCTGATGAATTCAAACCCTATGGCGTGGACAATGACCCCGCACCTTACCTGGGGCCGGTCCGCCAGGATGCCCAGGGGCTGGTGCAGCGCATCGAGGTCGACCAGGTGCTGCCCGAGGCCGTGCACCGTGTGCTGTACCCTGACGCACAGGGCGGGACCTGCGCATGAACGAGCGGCATTTCTTTCATTTTCTGCGTGAGCGCATAGGTTTGGACGTCGAGTCGGTGGGCGCATCGATGGTCGAGCGTGCCCTGCGTCAGCGCAGCGCGGCGCTGGGTGCCAGCGGTCTGGACGACTACTGGCTGCGCCTGCAGCAATCGCCGGCCGAGCAACAGGCGCTGATCGAAGCGGTCATCGTGCCGGAGACATGGTTCTTCCGCTACCGCGAGTCCTTCACTGCCCTGGCAAGCCTTGCGCACAAACGCCTGGCCGAATTGGCCGCCGCTCGCCCTCTGCGCTTGCTCAGCCTGCCTTGTTCGACAGGGGAAGAGCCCTATTCGCTGGCGATGGCGCTGCTCGATGCCGGCATCGCCCCGGCATCCTTCCTGATCGACGGTATGGACATCAGCCCTGCCTCTGTGGCCAAGGCCAGCCAGGGTCTTTACGGGCGCAACGCGTTTCGTGGCGACGACCTGGGTTTTCGCGAACGGTACTTCGATGCCATCGACGAGGGCCATCGTGTGCATGACCGTGTGCGCCAGCAAGTGACCCTGCACGTCGGCAATGTCCTTGATCCGGCATTGGCCAGCCGGGAGGGCCTCTACGACTTCGTGTTCTGCCGCAACCTGCTGATTTATTTCGATGTACCCACCCAGCAACGGGTGTTCGAAACCCTCAAGCGCCTGCTTCACCCCCAAGGCGTGCTGTTCATCGGGCCCGCCGAAGGCAGCCTGCTGGCTCGCCTTGGTATGCGTCCGGTGGGCATTGCCCAGTCTTTTGCCTATGTGCGCCAAGACGATATGGCTCAGCAACGACCGGCGCCGGCCGTGCCGATTCAACGCGAACCCATCAAGCCGTTGACCGGCTACCGGCCGACCAATGTCCCCCTGCCACGCATGCGCGGGTCTCTTGGGCCTGTGCCTGACCGGCAGGCCGTCGAAGCTACCGGGCTCGGTGCCCGCGAATTGCTGGCAAGCATTGCCGAGCATGCCAATGCCGGCAACAGCCAGCAGGCGCGTGATGCCTGCCAGCGTTACCTGCGCCAGTACCCCCCGTCGGCCCAGGTGTACTATTGGTTGGGTCTGCTCAGCGACACCGAAGGTGATTTGCAACAAGCGCAGGTTCACTACCGCAAGGCGCTGTACCTTGAGCCGCAGCACCCCGAAGCGCTCGTTCACCTGGCCGCGCTCTTGCAGGCCCAGGGTGACCAGGCCGGGGCCCAGCGTCTGCAAAGCCGTGCCATGCGTGCGGGTCGGGAGGCCGACCGATGAACGATGAGGCTGTGACCGACCTGCTCGCCGAAACCGATGTGCGCATCGATGACTGCTGGAATCGCATCGGCGTGCATGGCAACAAGCAATGCCCGCTGCTTGAGCGTCATGTCCATTGTCGCAACTGCGAGGTGTACGCCGCCGCGGCCACGCGTCTGCTGGACCGCTACGCACTGGTGCAGGACACCGACGCACAGCCGGACCTGGAAGCGGTCGAGCAGGCCTGTACAGGGCGCTCGATGCTGTTGTTCCGCCTGGGGGAGGAGTGGCTGGCGTTGCCTACGGCATGCCTGGCCGAAATCGCGCCCTTGCAGGCCGTGCATTCGCTACCCCATCAGCGCTCGCGCGTGCTGTTGGGCGTTGCCAATGTGCGGGGTGCCCTGGTGCCGTGCCTGTCGTTGCAGGAGCTGCTGGGTACCCCTGGCGGTGCGACTGAACAGCGCAACAATCGGGGCTTGCCACGCATGCTGATCCTGGCAGCCGAGGGTGGCCCGGTGGTCATGGCCGTCGAGGAAATCGATGGTATCCACCGGCTTGATCGGCCCACGGACCTTGCTCACGACGCCATGCGCTTCACGGCAGCGGTGCTGCAATGGCGCGGGCGCAGCGTGCGTGTGCTGGATGAGCAACAGCTGTTGTCTGCCGTACAGCGGAGCCTGCCATGACCCCTGAGCAAATGCGCGACGCCTCGTTGCTCGAACTGTTCAGCCTTGAAGCCGAGGCCCAGACGCAGGTACTCAGCGCCGGGCTTCTGGCCCTGGAGCGCAACCCTACCCAGGCCGACCAGCTGGAAGCCTGCATGCGCGCAGCCCATTCCCTTAAAGGGGCTGCACGCATCGTTGGCGTGGATGCCGGTGTCAGCGTTGCGCACGTGATGGAGGACTGCCTGGTGGCGGCCCAGGAAGGCCGCCTGCGCCTGAGCGCTGAGCACATCGACGCGCTGCTGCAGGGCACCGACCTGTTGATGCGCATTGCAACGCCCAGCGACACAGCCGCCCAGGACGATGTGCCTGGCTTCCTGGTGCTGATGGCCGCCGTATTGGAGCCCGGGAGGCAGGGCGCTGCACCTGCCGCCCCCGCGCAGGCCCGTCCACCGATGGCGCCACCGCCGGTTGCGAGCCAGACACCGACCGCGCCGCCTGCACCGGCGTCTGAGCCGCCCGCCGATGCCGAGCCTGCGCCACGTCGCAAGGCCGGCAAGCGCACGGTCGAAGGGGGCGAGCGGGTACTGCGAGTGACCGCCGACAGGCTCAACAGCCTGCTCGACCTGTCCAGCAAGTCCCTGGTTGAAACCCAGCGTCTCAAGCCCTACCTGGCCACCTTGCAGCGCCTCAAGCGCATGCATGGCCAGGGCATGCAGGCGCTCGATGGCTTGCGCCTGCAACTCGAAGACAGCGGCCAGGGGAACGAGGTACTCGAAGCCTTGGCCCAGACTCAACGCTTGTTGGCCGAGACCCAGCAGATCCTGCGTCAGCAAGCGGCCGATCTGGACGAATTCGGCTGGCAGGCCAGCCAGCGCGCGCAACTGCTCTACGACACCGCCCTGGCCTGCCGCATGCGCCCGTTTGCCGATGTGCTGGCCGGGCAGAGCCGCATGGTGCGCGACCTGGGGCGCGCCCTGGGCAAACCGGTGCGCCTGGTCATCGAAGGCGAGAAAACCCAGGTCGATCGTGACGTGCTGGAAAAGCTCGAGGCTCCGCTGACCCACTTGCTGCGTAACGCGGTCGATCATGGCATCGAACTGCCAGACAGGCGGCTGTTGGCGGGCAAGCCCGAAGAGGGGCTGATCCGCCTGCGCGTCTCGCACCATGCCGGGATGCTGAGCCTTGAGCTGATGGACGACGGTGCCGGTGTGGACCTGGATCGCCTGCGTGCCAGCATTGTCGAGCGTGCCCTGTCTCCAGCCGAAACCGTCGCGCGCATGAGTGACGATGAATTGCTCACGTTCCTCTTCCTGCCAGGCTTCAGCCTGCGGGACACGGTGACCGAAGTGTCCGGGCGGGGTGTAGGGCTTGACGCCGTGCAGCACATGATTCGCGAATTGCGCGGGGCGATCGAACTGACCCAGACGCCCGGGCTGGGGTGCCGCTTCCACCTGCAGGTACCGCAGACCTTGTCGGTCGTGCGCAGCCTGGTCGTGGAAGTCGGCGGGGAAGCCTATGCCTTCCCCCTGGCGCATATCGAACACACCCTGGCGGTGGATGCCAACGACATCGTGCAGATTGAAGGGCGGCAGCATTTCTGGCATGACGGCCAGCACATCGGTCTCGTAGCGGCCAGCCAGTTGCTGCACCGGCCGGCCGGGCAAACCGACCAGGACAGCCTGCGGGTCGTGGTCATCCGCGAGCGCGAGCGCTTGTACGGCGTGGCCGTCGAGCGCCTGATCGGTGAGCGGGTGCTGGTGGTGATGCCGCTCGATCCGCGTCTGGGCAAAGTGCAGGACATTTCTTCAGGGGCGCTGCTGGACGACGGTTCGGTGGTGCTGATCGTCGATGTGGAGGACATTCTGCGCTCGGTCGACAAACTGCTCAGCACCGGCACGCTCGAGCGCGTCGAGCGCGGCGGTGCCGGCGTCTCTGGTCTGGCGCGCAAACGCGTACTGGTCGTCGACGACTCGCTGACGGTGCGCGAGCTGCAGCGCAAGCTGCTGGGCAATCGCGGCTACGACGTCGCAGTGGCGGTCGATGGCATGGATGGCTGGAATGCCCTGCGCGGCGACGATTTCGACTTGCTGATCACCGACATCGACATGCCGCGCATGGACGGCATTGAATTGGTCACCCTGGTGCGCCGTGACCAGCGCCTGCAATCGCTGCCTGTCATGGTGGTTTCCTACAAGGATCGGGAGGAAGACCGACGGCGTGGCCTGGATGCCGGGGCCGACTACTATTTGGCTAAAGCCAGTTTCCACGACGATGCGTTGCTCGATGCTGTAGTCGAACTGATCGGAGGTGCTCACGGATGAAGATCGCCATCGTCAATGACATGCCCTTGGCAGTGGAGGCCTTGCGACGCGCCGTCGCGCTGGAACCTGCCCATGAAGTGGTGTGGGTAGCCAGCAACGGTGCCGAAGCCGTGCAACGCTGCCAGGAACAGCAGCCGGACCTGATCCTGATGGACTTGATCATGCCGGTGATGGATGGCGTGGAAGCGACTCGCCGGATCATGGCCGATACCCCGTGCGCCATCGTCATCGTCACGGTCGATCGCAAGCAGAATGTGCACCGGGTATTCGAAGCCATGGGGCATGGCGCACTGGATGTGGTCGATACACCGACGCTGGGCGCTGGCGACGCCCGTGAAGCCGCCGCGCCATTGCTGCGCAAGATTCTCAACATCAGCTGGCTGATTGGCCAGCAGCGCCCGCCGACGCCTAGGCCGGTTGCCGCACCGCTGCGTGAAGCAAGCCAGCGACGAGGGTTGGTGGCTATCGGTTCATCAGCAGGTGGCCCGGCGGCCCTGGAGGTACTGCTCAAAGGGGTGCCAGCAGGGTTTCCGGCCGCGATCGTGCTGGTTCAGCATGTGGATCAGGTCTTTGCCGCCGGCATGGCCGAATGGCTCAGCAGTGCAGCCGGGCTGCCAGTGCGCCTGGCACGCGAAGGGGAGCCACCGCAACCTGGCCAGGTGCTGTTGGCCGGAACCAACCACCATCTGCGTCTGCTACAGAACGGGCAACTGGCCTACACTGCCGAACCGGTCAATGAAATCTACCGCCCTTCGATCGACGTCTTCTTCGAAAGCGTGGTGCGCTACTGGTCAGGCGAGGCAGTGGGGGTGCTGCTCACCGGCATGGGGCGCGACGGAGCACAGGGGCTCAAGATGATGCGCCAACGGGGTTTTCTGACCATTGCCCAGGACCAGGCCAGCAGTGCTGTCTATGGCATGCCCAAGGCTGCTGCGGCGATCGATGCCGCAGTGGAAATCCGCCCGCTTGAAGGCATAGCCGGGCGTCTGACGGAAGTTTTTGCACAATGACGAAGTGTAACGAATCATGCCGCCTGGCCGGCCGTGTTCAGGTGACCAGCCATGAATGAGCTCCCCATCGAAGGGTTCGCCGCCGCCGATGAAAACTCGGCGATGGTGCTGCTGGTAGACGATCAGGCCATGATCGGCGAAGCCGTGCGGCGGGGCCTGGCCGATGAAGACAACATCGATTTTCATTTTTGCGCCGACCCGCACCAAGCGGTGCAGCAGGCCATGCGCATCAAGCCCACGGTAATTCTGCAGGACCTGATCATGCCTGGGCTCGATGGCCTGACGCTGGTGCGTGAGTACCGCAGCAACCCGGCCACCCAGGACATCCCGATCATCGTGCTGTCGACCAAGGAAGACCCGCTGGTCAAGCGCGCCGCGTTCGCGGCCGGGGCCAACGATTACCTGGTCAAACTGCCCGATACCATCGAGCTGGTGGCGCGCATTCGCTATCACTCGCGCTCCTACCTCACCTTGCTGCAGCGCGACGAGGCTTACCGCGCCCTGCGTGTCAGCCAGCAGCAGTTGCTCGATTCGAACCTGATGCTGCAACGGCTGATGAACTCCGATGGCTTGACGGGGCTGTCCAATCGACGCCATTTCGATGAGTACCTGGAGCTTGAGTGGCGACGGGCGATGCGCGAGCAGCAACAGTTGTCGTTGTTGATGATCGACGTCGATTATTTCAAGGCCTACAACGATACCTTTGGCCACCTGGCCGGAGACGAAGCGCTGCGGCGCGTGGCAGAGGCCATCCGTGGGTCGTGCTCGCGGCCCAGCGACCTTCCGGCCCGCTATGGCGGCGAGGAGTTTGCCCTGGTGTTGCCCAACACCTCCCCAGGTGGCGCCAGGCTGGTCGCCGAGAAACTGCGCCAGAGCGTGCTGGGCCTGGCGATCGAGCACATGGCACCGTCTGCCGGGTCGCACCTGACCGTCAGCGTGGGCTTGGCCACGCAGGTTCCGCCCATCGGCAGCCACTGCCGGCAATTGATCTCGGCGGCGGACAAGGGGCTGTACCAGGCCAAGAACGGTGGCCGCAACCAAGTGGGTGTCGCCTAGCAAGCCGGGGCAGGGGTGCACCTTTCTCGGCTGGCTGCACCCGGCGTCTGGTCGTCGACGACTGTCAGGCGGGTCTGCCGCCACGCGGCCGACTCGGTTATACTCGCAGGCTTTTCACCGAATTCGCACGAGTAGCCTGCCCATGGAAATCCAACCGATCCTGAACACCATCAAGGACCTCTCCGACCGCTCCCAGTCCATTCGGGGGTATCTTTGACTACGATCTCAAGCATGACCGCCTGATCGAAGTCAATCGCGAGCTGGAAGACCCCAACGTCTGGAACAAGCCTGAGTACGCCCAGGCCCTGGGCCGTGAGCGGTCCATGCTGGCGCAGGTCGTCGAGACCCTGGACAAACTGTCCAACGGGTTGGCTGACTGCAAGGACCTGCTGGACATGGCCGTCGAAGAGGGCGACGAAGGCGCTGTCGGCGACGTCGTGACCGAACTGCAAGGCCTGGAAGAACACCTGGCCCAGCTCGAGTTCCGTCGCATGTTCAGCGGCGAGATGGACATGAACAACGCCTACCTCGACATCCAGGCCGGCTCCGGCGGGACCGAGGCGCAGGACTGGGCCAACATCCTGTTGCGCATGTACCTGCGCTGGGCCGACAAGCGTGGCTTCGACGCTACCATCATCGAACTCTCCGAGGGCGAGGTGGCTGGCATCAAGGGCGCCACCGTGCACATCAAGGGCGAGTACGCCTTCGGCTGGCTGCGCACCGAGATCGGCGTGCACCGCCTGGTGCGCAAGAGCCCGTTCGACTCTGGTGCCCGCCGCCACACCTCGTTCTCGGCCGTGTTCGTCTCGCCCGAAATCGACGACAAGGTCGAAATCGAGATCAACCCATCGGACTTGCGCATCGATACCTACCGCTCCTCGGGCGCCGGTGGCCAGCACGTCAACACCACCGACTCGGCAGTGCGTATCACCCACGTGCCGACCAACACCGTGGTGGCGTGCCAGAACGAACGCTCCCAGCATGCCAACAAGGACACCGCCATGAAAATGCTGCGGGCCAAGTTGTACGAGCTGGAGATGCAGAAACGCAATGCGGCCTCGCAGGCGCTGGAAGACAGCAAATCGGACATTGGCTGGGGCCACCAGATCCGCTCCTACGTGCTGGACGACTCGCGCATCAAGGACCTGCGTACCGGCGTGGAACGCAGCGATTGCCAGAAAGTGCTGGACGGTGACCTTGACCAGTACCTGGAAGCGAGCCTCAAGCAGGGGCTGTAAGCCACACCCTATCGCCGCGCCACCGGCCCCTTGCCGGTAGCGCGCGCCCTGCCCGCCAAGGGCAACGAATACCTGATGGAAACAAAGACGACATGAGCGACCTGAAGACCGAATCGCAAGACCTGCAACAGGAAGAGAACGCCCTGATCGCCCTGCGCAAGGAAAAGCTTGCCGCAGAACGCGCCAAGGGCAATGCCTTCCCCAACGACTTCCGTCGCGACAGCTACTGCAACGACCTGCAGAAACAGTACGCGGACAAGACCAAGGAAGAGCTGGAAGCAGCCGCGATCCCGGTCAAGGTAGCGGGCCGTATCATGCTCAACCGTGGCTCGTTCATGGTCATCCAGGACATGACCGGCCGTATCCAGGTCTATGTCAACCGCAAGACCCTGCCCGAAGAAACCCTGGCTGCGGTCAAGACCTGGGACCTGGGCGACATCATCAGCGCCGAGGGCACCCTGGCCCGCTCGGGCAAGGGTGACCTGTACGTCGAGATGACCCAGGTGCGCCTGCTGACCAAGTCGCTGCGCCCGCTGCCCGACAAGCACCACGGCCTGACCGACACCGAGCAGCGCTACCGCCAGCGCTACGTCGACCTGATGGTCAACGAAGAAACACGCCACACCTTCCGCGTGCGCTCGCAGGTCATCTCGCACATTCGCAAGTTCCTCATCGAACGCGACTTCCTCGAAGTCGAGACGCCGATGTTGCAGACCATCCCGGGCGGCGCAGCGGCCAAGCCGTTCGAAACCCACCACAACGCCCTGGACATGGCCATGTTCCTGCGTATCGCGCCTGAGCTGTACCTCAAGCGTCTGGTCGTCGGTGGCTTCGAGAAGGTCTTCGAAATCAACCGCAACTTCCGCAACGAAGGGGTTTCGACGCGCCACAACCCTGAGTTCACCATGCTTGAGTTCTACCAGGCCTACGCCGACTACCGCGACAACATGGACCTCACCGAGGAACTGTTCCGCGAGCTGGCGCAGCTGGTGCTGGGCTCTACCGATGTGCCGTACGGCGACAAGGTCTTCCACTTCGGCGAGCCGTTCGTGCGCCTGTCGGTGTTCGACTCGATCCTCAAGTACAACCCCGAGCTGACCGCTGCCGACCTGCAGGATGTCGACCGCGCCCGCGACATCGCCCGCAAGGCAGGGGCCAAGGTGCTGGGCCATGAAGGCCTGGGCAAGCTGCAGGTGATGATTTTCGAAGAGCTGGTCGAGCACAAGCTGGAGCAGCCGCACTTCATTACCGAGTACCCGTTCGAGGTTTCGCCGCTGGCCCGTCGCAACGATGAGAACCCTGCGGTGACCGACCGTTTCGAACTGTTCATCGGCGGGCGCGAAATTGCCAACGCCTACTCCGAGCTCAACGATGCCGAAGACCAGGCCGAGCGCTTCCTGGCCCAGGTGGCCGAGAAGGATGCCGGTGACGACGAGGCCATGCACTACGACGCCGATTTCGTGCGCGCGCTGGAATATGGCATGCCGCCAACGGCGGGCGAGGGCATCGGCATCGACCGCCTGGTGATGCTGCTGACCAACTCGCCATCGATTCGCGATGTGATCCTGTTCCCGCATATGCGTCCGCAGGCCTGAGTGAAGTCGAAAAAGCCGCCTTTTCAGGCGGCTTTTTCTTGCCCGAAGCTTTATGTTGTCATCACCGGCCCGCTCGCGATTCAATCCCTGGCCAAGTGAATCTACGATTCCAATGCCTGGGGCCAGATCTGACGCGAACGGGCATGCTCCGACCAGACACCGTACATGAGGTACTCCATGACAACCGCCATGGCTCAACAAGGGGCTGCCGGCATCGCCACCGCCGTTGCCGAAAGCGTGCGTTACCAGGGTCGCAAGACGGCCCGGCAAGGCAGCGAACAGCGCCGCCAACTGATTCTGGACGCCGCCATGCGCATCGTGGTGCGCGATGGCGTTCGGGGCGTGCGACACCGTGCCGTCGCCGCAGAGGCAGGGGTACCGCTGTCGGCCACCACCTACTACTTCAAGGATATCGAGGACCTGCTCACCGACACGTTCGCCCAGTACGTCGAGCGCAGCGCCGCCTACATGGCCAAGCTCTGGCTCAACACCGAAGCGGTGCTGCGCCAACTGCTGGCCCAGGGCGACGGCAGCCCCCAGGCACGGGCAAAACTGGCCGATGAAGTGGCGCGCATGATGGCCGATTATGTGCAGCGCCAACTGCTCACCCGCCGCGATTTCATGATGGCCGAGCAGGCGTTTCGCCAGGAAGCGCTGTTGTGCCCGCGCCTGGCCGAGCTGGTGTGTGCCCACGAGCAGATTCTGCTGCACGGTACGCGCCAGCTGCTGCAAGTCGTTGGCTCGCGGCAGCCGGAACAGGATGCACAGATGTTGACGGCGATTATCGAGCAGATGGAATATCAGGGCCTGCTCAAGCACGCCGAGGCGCAGGCCGATGGGCCGATGCTGGCAATGCTTACCCGATACCTGCAGTTGGTGCTGGCGTCGGATTGAGCCCGACCTTTTCGAGGAAGAAAACCTGATGAAAGCCTGGCGTGTGGTGCTGTTGACGCTGTCATTCCTGATGCTGGGCGGTTGTCTGGTGACGTTTTCCGAACCGCTGCCAGGCAAGTCCTCGGCACCCAGGGGGCTTGTGGGCAGCTGGATCACCAAGGACGCCTGGGGCGAGCCGCTGAAGCTGGTCATCACGCGTGCCGACGCAGGGGCCTACAAGGCGGTAGCTACACCCAAGGGCAAATCTGCTCAAACCTATGTGTTCAACGTGGCCCAGCAGGGTAATCGCTGGTACCTGTCGGCGCGGGTGCCGGGCGAATTTGGGGGCAACTACGTGATCGGTGGTTTCGATATCGTCGATGGCAAGGAGCTGGTGGTCTATAACCTCGATGTGCAGCAAGTGCAGCAGGCCTTGGGCAGCAAGGAATTGAGCGGGCACAGCACCGAAGTGGCGCAGGACAACGGCGAGGGTGTGCTGGTGGACAGCCCGCCAGAGCGAGTCCTGGCCTACCTCAACGACCCCGCGAATTCGGACCTGTTCGTGGAGGCGGTGCGTTTCAAACGCGCTGGCAAGTGACAGGGCAGGTCTCGGGTGATTCGCGGGTGCGTCAACGGCGCGCGCCCACCCAGGCTGCTCGACACCTGAGTGGCCCGACACGAGCGGACATGGCTTGGCCTGACGGCCGATAAGGATTTCTTTGTGGACGAGTACCAGCAAACCATTCGCGCCCTGTCCGACCGTATCGTGGCCGCGCAAACGCCGATTCGCGTGCTCGATGCAGTCAAGTGGGACGATGGCATCCGCCGCGGCTTCTTCGAGGCCAAGGGCAAGGTGCCGCCTGCCGTGGACCGCGCCTATTATCAGGCGCGCTCACTGGGGTTCGACTCCAGCGCAGTGAAAGCGGAGTTCCAGGCCATCGAGCGTGACATCATCCGCCAGCTTGGCCAGTTCAGCCCCGTGGGGCAGATCATGAAACGCATGTGCCGCGAGTACCGCATGGTAGTGCGCATGCTCGAGGCCAGGGGCACGGAAGATTTCGGTCTGATTTCCCAGGAGCTGTACGGCGCTGCCTCCGACGTTTTCCATGCCGGTGACCCGACCCTGGCCGACCTTGGCCTGATGCTGTCGGACTACCTGAACAACATCGATGGGCGCGGCGACCTCAAGGACGAGCCGAAGAACCTGACGGCCAAGCAAGCGGTGGATATTCTCCAGTGCCGGTTGAACAAGGTGTTCGGCGAAGCCGAAGGGACCATCCGCGTGTTCGAGTCCGACGGCATCGTGGCCGATGCCGCCGCCGGTGCCGACTACATCAAGGTGCGTGCCGATGCCATGTTCAACGCGCGTGATGTACGGGCCTTGGAAGTCCACGAGGGGCTGGTGCATGTGGGCACCACACTCAACGGCCTGAACCAGCCCATCTGTACGTTCCTGGCCAAGGGCCCGCCTTCCTCGACGGTGACCCAGGAAGGCCTGGCCATCCTGATGGAAGTCATCGCTTTCGCCTCCTACCCCAGCCGCCTGCGCAAACTGACCAACCGGACCCGCGCCATACACATGGTCGAGGACGGTGCAGACTTCATGCAGGTGTACCAGTTCTTCCGAGAGCAGGGCTTCGACATGGGGCAGAGCTACAGCAACGCCAGCCGGGTATTCCGTGGGTCGGTGCCCAATGGCTTGCCATTTACCAAGGACTTGTCCTACCTCAAGGGCTTCATCATGGTTTACAACTACATTCAGTTGGCCGTGAAGAAGGGCAAGCTGGAGCAAATACCGCTGCTGTTCTGCGGCAAGACCACCCTCGAAGACATGCGCACCCTGCGCCAGCTCGTCGAGGAGGGCCTGGTGGAGCCGCCCAAGTACCTGCCTGAGCAATTCCGCGACCTGAACGCCTTGTCGGCCTGGATGTGCTTTTCCAACTTCCTCAACCACCTGAGCCTGGACCGTATTGAAACCGACTACGCGAACATCCTTTAACGGGCTGCGCCTGCTGACGGCAGGCATGCTGCTGGTGCTGCTGGGCGGGTGCAGCGGCTTGCTGTTCTACCCTGAGCGAGGCCAGGCGTTCACGCCTGAGCGGGCCAGGCTCGCCTACAGCGATGTCACCCTGGTTGCCGCCGACGGTGTGCGCCTGCACGCTTGGTGGCTGCCGGCCAAGCAAGGTGTGGCGGTCAAGGGCACGGTGCTGCACCTGCACGGCAATGGGGGCAATCTGCCCGGTCACCTGGGCGGCAGCTACTGGTTGCCGGAGCAAGGTTACCAGGTGCTGATGATCGACTACCGAGGCTACGGACTGTCCGAGGGCAAGCCGCGGCTACCTGAGGTCTATCAGGATATCGCTGCCGCCATGGCCTGGCTCGATCAGTCCCCGCAGGTCAAGGGCAAGCCTCTGGTGTTGCTGGGGCAGAGTCTGGGCGGTGCCATGGCCATCCACTACCTGGCGGCCCATCCCGAGCAGCGCGAACGCTTCAGCGCTCTGGTGTTCGACGGCGTTCCTGCCAGCTACCGAGCGGTGGGCCAGTACGCCTTGAGTACATCGTGGATGACCTGGCCACTTCAGGTGCCCTTGTCCTGGCTGGTGCCCGATGCCGATAGCGCCGTCGAGTCCGTCGGGCAGCTGACCAGCCCGCCAAAGCTCTTTTTCCACAGCATCGATGACGACCTGGTGCCGATGAACAATGTCATCCGCCTGTATCAGCAGGCGCCGCCGCCTCGAGTGCTGCAGTTGACCCGAGGTGGGCACGTGCAGACGTTCGCCGACCCCACCTGGCGCGAAGTGATGCTGCGTTTTCTGGATGATCCCAGCCATTTCACCGGCCTGCGGCGGCTTGCCGAAGTGCCCAATGCCTATGACGAGAAGAGCCCGCAATGAGCGAAGAACGCAACGCCATACCGCTGATCCTGACGGGAGTCGGCAGCATCATCGTGACGGTGGGAGCCCTGTGGTACTACGGTTACCTGCACTTCGCCAAGCCTGAGGATGCCTTGTTGCTGCAAGACTTCACCATGCTCAAGACGGTACCGGGCGAAGACTACAAAGTGTCATTGGAGCCGGCAGCGCAGGTGGCCCAGTGCGCCGAGGGTGTGCTGGTCCTGTTCGACACCCAGCAAAAAGGCCTCAGTGGCGTGCTGGTCGACAGCCGTAAGCGCGCCGTGCGCTGTGTGGGCGCAGATACGCCGCAGCAGGTGCGATAGGTCTTCGTGGCTAACCGGTAGCAGCAAAAAAGAACCCCGCGCTGGAGGGACGCTCCAACGCGGGGTTCTTCGTCCTGCCGTGCGGCGTTACTTCATCGAAGAACGCGGTGCAACAGGCTGGTTGTCGTTGGAGATGGTGACTTCCACGCGACGGTTTTGGGCGCGGCCCGAGTTGCTGGAGTTATCCGCTACCGGATACTCCTTGCCGTAGCCTTGGGCAACGATGCGAGCTGGGTCTACACCGGCGCGGACCAGTGCCATGCGCACGCTGCCGGCGCGACGCTCGGACAGGGACTGGTTGTAGCTGGCCGAGCCGACGCTGTCGGTGTAACCCTCGACGATCACCTTGCGCTCAGGGTTTTCCTGGAGGAACTGAGCCAGCTTGGTGATGTTCGGGTAGGCATTGCTCTTGAGCTCAGCCTTGTTGAAGTCGAACAGCACGTCGCCGAAGGTCACCAGGGTGCCGCGGTCGGTCTGCTTGGCGTTCAGGCTCTGCTGCAGCTTGGCGATCTGGGCGTCACGGGCGTCCAGCTTGGCCTGCGCGCGCAGCGCGGCGGCGTTTTTCAGGTCGCCTTCGGCGGTGCGCAGGGCAATGGTCTGCTTGGCCACTTCAACGCGCTGGTTGGTCAGGTAGGCCAGTTGGTCGACCTTCTGCTCGTCTTCACGGTCCATGTAGGCCTTGTCGGCCTTGTTCAGCCAGTCCTGGGCGTCCTTGGTTTCAAGGGCAGCCACTTTGCTGGCCTGCGGATCGCTCTGCAGGGAGGAGAAGTTGGTACGAGCCGCTTCCAGGTTGGCGTTCGGGTCGTGCGAGCAGGCAGCGAGACCGACGCTCAGGGCCAGGAGGGCGGGAATCATGACGTGTTTGCGCATAGTGTTCATCCTTTGATCGAGTGCGAAGGCTAAGGGAGACAGGGCAGGGCTCACTGAGCGCTGCGCAGGCCTTCCTCACGTACGTCCTGGGCGCCTTGACGGGCGTCCTGCACGGCCTTCTGGGCCTTGGCCGCCTGGGCCTTACGTTCGGCGAGACGCGCGTCCCATTCGGCCTGTTCGGCCAGACGCTTGGCTTCGTCGTACTTCTTGTCATGCATGGCGATTTCGGCCTGCTTGAACTTGTCCTGAGCGGCTTTCATTTCGACAGCAGCGTACTCGGTGCCGCCTGCGCTGACGGCAGAGTTCACGGCGGACTGGGTCACGGCGTACTGTTCGGTGGGCGGGTTGCCTGCACAGCCAGCCAGGACCAGGCTACTGCCCAGGGCCAGCGCGGCCAGCTTGAACCCGCGCACGTAAGTGGATGAAGGTTTGACAGTGCGGGTTTTCATGGTGGTCAGCTCCATTGGATCACTCCTGATAATGACGATGTCCGTAGCAGTCCATCGCTCATTCCCCGGACCGTTTTCATGCGCTTGAGCTCGATGGCGCACAAGTACCGGTGTGCAGGGTTTTAGCGTGATGGCTATTGGCTCCGACTGGAAGAATTTTCGAATAGTTCAGTAAAAAGTCCAGATTACGAGTAACTCTTTCTGACTAATCGGTCAGCTGCAATCCAGCGGAACTTTTGCCCGCCCAAGCGGTTTTGGTCCTGATCGGCACCCGAAATCGTGGCCATGCGAAGATCATTTCTCATCGTTCTCAGCTTCAATCAGGGCATGCAGATGCTGACGTGAAAGGGCGAGAAAACGAGGTGTGGGCCCTACGTCCTCGTACAGGGGATCGCCTTCCTCATCGGTGGCGATGACCTGATGCCCCTGCACGTAGGGGAAGCTTGCCTCCAGCTCCTCCAGCGCCGCACCGACCAATTCGCCAAGCAGCGCTTCGGCGGTACGCTTGGGGTACATGTCGATGAGCGCCGCCAGGCGCGCTTCGGACTCCAGATCAAGGTGCAACACATGTTCGGTACGGCTGAGGGTGCCGGCCGCGTTCTGTTCCCAGTGCTGGGCGAGTTCACGAATTTTCATGATGACCTCTGTTAGCGCCTGCTAGGGCATGCAAGGCATGAGAGTGGTGACCATCAACATTAGTTTGCTTTGGCTGCGCATGGCTTGCCATCGCCGCCTTGCTCTTGGCACTCTGGCAAGAGGTCGCGGCCTCATAGGCGGCGCGATGAGCCTAACAAGGCATGCCAGGCGCTCGAGCTGCGCCACGGAGAGGGCCAATGACCGATATCGATGTGCGTCTGCGTGAAGATGTCCATGTGCTGGGAGAGTTGCTCGGCGAGACTGTTCGTCATCAATATGGCGATGAGTTTTTGCAGAAGATCGAGGACATTCGCCACAGTGCGAAAGCTGATCGACGCAGTTCAGGCGAAGAACTCAGCTCGACCCTGGGTGACCTGGATGATGATGAGCTGTTGCCGGTGGCCAGGGCGTTCAACCAGTTCCTCAACCTGGCCAACATGGCCGAGCAATACCAGCTGATACGGCGTCGCGATGCCGATCAGCCCGAGCCTTTCGAGGCGCGCGTGCTGCCTGAGCTGCTGGCCCGCCTCAAGCAGGCCGGCCATGACGATCAGGCCCTGGCGCAGCAGCTGGCTGACCTGGATATCCAGCTGGTGCTCACCGCGCACCCTACCGAAGTCTCGCGACGTACCCTGATCCAGAAGTACGACGCCATCGCCGCCCAGCTGGCCGCCCAGGATCATCGCGACCTGACGCCTGCTGAAACCGCGCAAATCCGCGAGCGCTTGCGCCGTCTCATTGCCGAGGCCTGGCATACCGAAGAGATACGCCGTACGCGCCCAACGCCCGTGGATGAGGCCAAGTGGGGCTTCGCCGTGATCGAGCACTCGTTGTGGCAGGCCATCCCCAACCACCTGCGCAAAGTCGATCATGCCTTGCACGAGGCGACCGGCCAGCGTCTGCCACTGACGGCAGCCCCCATCCGCTTCGCTTCGTGGATGGGCGGTGACCGGGACGGCAACCCCAATGTCACCGCCAAGGTCACCCGAGAAGTCCTGCTGCTGGCGCGCTGGATGGCAGCGGACCTGTTCCTGCGCGACATCGATGCACTGGCGGCAGAACTTTCCATGCAACAGGCCAGTGCTGCCTTGCGCGAGCACGTGGGCGACAGTCCGGAGCCTTACCGTGCGCTGCTCAAGCAACTGCGCGACCGCTTGCGGGCAACACGCAGTTGGGCGCATTCGGCTCTGTCTGCCAGCGTACCGCCTGGGCCTGACGTGCTGGTGGACAACCGCGAGCTGGTTGCACCGTTGCAGTTGTGTCACCAGTCGCTGCATGACTGCGGCATGGGCATCATTGCCGATGGCCCGCTGCTGGACTGCCTGCGCCGGGCCGTGACCTTCGGCCTGTTCCTGGTCAGGCTGGACGTGCGCCAGGATGCCGCGCGCCACCGTGATGCGTTGAGCGAAATCACCGAGTACCTGGGCATGGGCCGGTATGCCGACTGGGATGAGGAACAGCGTATCGGCTTCCTGCAACAGGAGCTGGCCAACCGCAGGCCACTGCTGCCAGCCCACTTCGAGCCTCAGGACGAGACGGCCGAGGTTCTGGCCACCTGCCGGGAAATCGCCGCTGCGCCAGGCGCCTCGCTGGGCTCGTATGTGATTTCAATGGCAGGTGCCGCGTCGGACGTGCTGGCGGTGCAATTGCTGCTCAAGGAGACCGGCCTGGCCCGCCCGATGCGGGTGGTGCCGCTGTTCGAAACCCTGGCCGACCTGGATAACGCGGGCTCTGTGATGCAGCGGCTGTTGGCGCTGCCCAGTTATCGCGCCGGGCTGCACGGCCCTCAGGAGGTCATGATCGGCTACTCCGACTCGGCCAAGGATGCGGGCACCACGGCCGCTGCCTGGGCCCAATACCGCGCGCAGGAAAGCCTGGTGCGCATTTGCGCCGAGCACCAGGTCGAGTTGCTATTGTTCCATGGCCGGGGCGGTACGGTGGGGCGCGGCGGCGGCCCGGCTCACGCCGCCATTTTGTCGCAACCTCCGGGTTCGGTGGCGGGGCGATTCCGCACCACCGAACAAGGGGAGATGATCCGCTTCAAATTCGGCTTGCCCGGCATAGCCGAGCAGAACCTCAACCTCTACCTGGCCGCCGTGCTCGAAGCCACGCTGCTGCCACCGCCGCCCCCGCAGCCGGCGTGGCGCGACCTCATGGACCAGATGGCTGCCGATGGGGTCAAGGCTTACCGCGACGTGGTGCGTGAGCACCCGGATTTCGTCGAGTACTTCCGCCAGTCGACCCCCGAGCAGGAGTTGGGGCGCCTGCCGTTGGGCAGTCGCCCGGCCAAGCGACGTGCCGGCGGTATCGAAAGCCTGCGCGCCATACCCTGGATCTTCGGCTGGACCCAGACCCGACTGATGCTGCCAGCCTGGCTGGGTTGGGAAACGGCACTGAGCAATGCGCTGGCCGCCGGGCAGGGCCCGTTGCTTGCGCAGATGCGCGAGCAGTGGCCGTTTTTCCGCACGCGCATCGACATGCTGGAGATGGTCCTGGCCAAAGCCGATGCACAAATTGCAGAGGCCTACGACCAACGTCTGGTGCAACCGCACCTGCTGCCTTTAGGTGCGCAACTGCGCGACCTATTGTCGCAGTCGTGCCAGGTGGTGCTGAACCTGACTGGGCAGCAGGTGCTACTGGCGCATAGCCCTGAAACGCTGGAATTCATCCGCCTGCGCAACACGTACCTGGACCCGCTGCATCGGCTACAGGCAGAACTGCTGGCCCGTTCGCGTAACCGCCAGGCCGCTCTGGACAGCCCGCTGGAGCAGGCATTGCTGGTGACCATCGCCGGTATTGCCGCAGGGCTGCGCAACACCGGTTGAGGGGAGGGGGCAGGTCTGCTCCAGAACGGCGCAGGGGGGCACCGAACAGCTACGGTACGGGGGTTGCGCTGGGCGCAACCACTTGCCCGCTCGACCTGAAGTGGTGCATTCATGCAACTTTGGGACGCTTGTCGGGCTGGCAGGCGCTGTGTATCTTGAGCAGCCTTCTGACCGATTCATGGTCATACCGAATTTCCGGACTTGGCCCTGGTTGCCGAATCCATTGAATTGCATACAAAAATTTGAGGAGCACAAGATGCGCGTAATTCTGCTGGGAGCTCCCGGGGCCGGTAAAGGTACTCAGGCAAAGTTCATCACCGAAAAGTTCGGTATTCCACAGATCTCCACTGGTGACATGCTGCGTGCTGCGGTCAAGGCCGGCACGCCCCTGGGCCTTGAGCTGAAAAAAGTCATGGATGCCGGCCAGCTGGTCTCCGACGAGTTGATCATCAGCTTGGTCAAAGAGCGCATCGCCCAGCCTGATTGCGCCAACGGTTGCCTGTTCGACGGGTTCCCGCGCACCATCCCGCAGGCAGAGGCCATGGTCGCTGCAGGCGTGGATATCGATGCCGTGGTCGAGATCGCCGTGGACGACGAAGAAATCGTTGGCCGCATGGCAGGCCGCCGTGTGCACCTGGCCTCGGGCCGTACCTACCATATCCAGTACAACCCGCCGAAGGTCGATGGCAAGGACGATGCCACCGGCGAAGACCTGATCCAGCGCGATGACGACAAGGAAGAAACCGTTCGCCATCGCCTGTCGGTCTACCACAGCCAGACCAAGCCACTGGTGGACTTCTACCAGAAGCTGTCGGCTGCCAACGGTGGCAAGCCCAAGTACAGCCACATCGAAGGTGTGGGCTCGGTGGAGGCGATTACTGCCAAGGTGCTGGCCGCGCTGAGCTGATCGGCACGTTGTCATTGAACGACGGCCCGCTTGCGGGCCGTCGTCGTTTTTGGCCTCGTGCGATGCTGTGGTATCCCTGGCGGCCCACACGGAGGGGGTTTGGGACACGAAGGCGCCGCTGCTCTATACTCCCGCTTTTTTCCACTCACACCTGGATACCTGTTCGATGACCACCTTGTTGGCCCTGGATACCGCTACCGAAGCCTGTTCCGTTGCACTGCTGCATAACGGCGAGGTAACCAGCCACTACGAGGTGATCCCGCGCATGCATGCCCAGAAGTTGCTGCCGATGATCAAGCAGCTGCTGGCCGAATCCGGCGTCGCCCTGGGCACGGTCGATGCCATTGCGTTCGGCCGTGGCCCGGGTGCGTTCACTGGCGTGCGCATTGCCATCGGCGTGGTACAAGGGCTGGCTTTCGCCCTGGAGCGGCCCGTATTGCCGGTGTCCAACCTCGCCGCGCTGGCCCAGGGCGCATTGCGTCAACAGGGTGCCCAGCAAGTGGCCGCCGCCATCGACGCGCGTATGGACGAGGTGTACTGGGGCTGCTATCAGGCCGTAGCGGGGGAAATGCGCCTGCAAGGCGATGAAGCGGTACTGCCACCTGAACGCGTGGCGTTGCCAGCCGGGGCACAAGGACTTTGGTTTGGGGCAGGCACGGGCTGGGGCTATGCCGAGCGCCTGGCGGTCACTGTTGGCGCAAGCGACCCTTCTGCCTTGCCCAGCGCCCTTGATGTACTGAGCCTGGCCCGCTTTGCCTGGGACCGGGGTGAAGCCATCGCAGCCGAGCAGGCCCAGCCGATCTACCTGCGTGACAACGTGGCCACGCCCAAAAAACAGTGAGGCTGTTCGTCGGGCGCTCTCGATAGTGCTACAACCTTTTGCACAAAGTGTGGTCAAGTTCTCAATCGAGCGTTAGCGGCGGGCCATCAATGCTGCTAAATTGCCATCATTGGTCCCGGGTGCTCATGCCATGCGTGTCGACGGTTTCTCATCACAGTCCTTTCCGATCAAGCGTACGCCGCGCAAGGCGGCCGTGCATGATGACGTGGCCGATGATGTCGAACTGGTAGAAGAGGCTGCCATGGCACCTCAGGAGCCTGCTGCTCGTCGCCGTGCCAGCACGCTGCCAGCCCGTCAGCAAGACATGGTGTTCCCCCGCGCCCGTGACCGGCGCACCGCCTCGGCCCTTGCCAGTTACCTGAGCACAGCAGGCTTTACTGACTGGGACATGGAAGTACTGGGGCTCGACCTGTACATTTGACGGATGAGCCTGCCGTCCATCCCCTATTTCATTGGTTGCCCGTCGTGGAGCGAAAACGCCTGGCGTGAGTACCTGTACCCTGCTGACGCCAGCGCCGCGCAGATGCTTGGGCTGTACAGCCAGGTATTCAATGCCGTCGAAGGCAACACCACGTTCTATGCCAGGCCATCACCTGCCACGGTGGCCCGGTGGGCGGCAACGATGCCGGCGCATTTTCGCTTCACGGCCAAGTTCCCCCGCGACATCAGCCACGGTGGCGACCTGCGCGACCATCTCGAACCTGCCTTTGACTTCATTCGCCTGATGGCGCCGCTCGGGGCACGCGTGTCTCCTTACTGGCTGCAGTTGCCCGCTTTGTATGGGCCGGGGCGACTGGAAGAGCTGAGCCAGTTTCTGGAGCAGGTGGGCGTGAGCGTGGCGGTGGAAGTGCGTCACCCGGCGTTCTTCGCCAAAGGTGAGGAAGAACGCGCGCTCAACCGGCTGCTGGCCCAGTTGGGCGTCGAGCGGGTATGTCTCGACCCGAGAGCGTTGTTCAGCTGCACTTCCACGGACCCTGCCATCGTGCACGCCCAGTCCAAGAAACCCAATGTTCCACCACGACCAGCTGCTTTCACTCAGCATCCGCAGGTGCGCTTCATCGGCCATCCGGCGCTTGAATACAACGAACCCTTCCTGACCCCTTGGGTGGACAAGCTGGCCGCATGGATCGAGGAGGGGCGCAGCCCGTACATCTTCTTGCATACGGCTGACAACCGCCTGGCGGCCGCGTTGGCTCAGCGTTTCCACCAGCGGCTCATGCAGCGCCTGCCTGGGCTGGCCGCACTGCCGGAATTGCCGCGAGCGCCGGAGGTCGAACAGCTGGGTCTACTTTGATTTCTTCCCGACTGCCGGAGTGCTTGATCATGGATGTGCAAACCCTGCGAGCCGAAGCCTTCAAGGCCTTGCATCAACGCGATGGCGTCTTCGTCATGCCCAACCCCTGGGACGCAGGTTCAGCCAAGCTGCTGGCCAGCCTGGGTTTCGAGGCCTTGGCCAGCACCAGCGCCGGGCTTGCCTTCAGCCTGGGGCGGCCGGATGCCGAAGGGCGCTGAGCCTCGATGACGTGCTGGACAACGCAGGCGAAATCGTCGACGCCACCGCGTTGCCGGTCGCTGCGGACCTTGAGAACGGCTTCGGGAATTCGCCCGAGGATTGCGCCCAGGCCATCCTGCGCGCTGCAGAGGCGGGGCTGGTCGGTGGCTCCATCGAGGACGCCAGTGGCCGCGCCGCGACGCCCATCTATGAACGGGGCCTTGCGGTGGAGCGTGTCCGTGCTGCCGTGCAGGCGGCGCGCAGCCTGCCGTTTCCCTTCACTTTGTGCGCGCGCGCGGAAAACCTGCTGCACGGTCGCCAGGACCTGGACGACACCATCGAGCGCCTGCAAGCGTTCGCCGAGGCGGGCGCCGACGTGCTCTACGCCCCTGGCCTGCGTACGGCCGAGGAAGTGCGGGCAGTGGTGCAGGCGCTGGCCCCGCGCCCGGTGAACGTGCTGATGGGCATGGCGGGGGTGCCGTTGTGCGTCAACCAGCTTCAGGACCTGGGTGTACGGCGCATCAGCGTGGGTTCGTCGATGGCGCGTGTGGCCTTTGGCGCCTTGCAGCGTGCAGCGCAGGAAATCCGTGAGCAGGGTACTTTCGGCTACGCCGAAGAGGCCTTGCCGTTCGACCAGCTCAATGACCTGTTCCGTCGCGGATGAAGGTCGTTCTGGCGCTTCTGGGCGTACTGGTGCTGGCGGCCGGCCAGGCGTGGCATCTGGGCTGGCGCCCGCCTGCGCAGTGGAACCCGCTGGCCCCCTTGGACGTTAGCCAGCCACCCAACTGGCTGACTGGCTTCAAGCTCAAGCGCCTGCGCGACGACCCGGCGCTTTGCCAGCAGGCGCTTCAGAGCAGTCAACTGCGCTACCGGGCGCAGGCTGACAGCCCTGCTTCGGCCAAATGCCCGCTGAGCAATGTCTGGCGTATCGAGGGTGGCCAGGCCCGCCTGAGCAGCAGTTTCCTGGCCAGTTGCCCGCTGGCGGTCGCCTACGCCTTGTTCGAGCGCCATGGCCTGCAGCCGGTGGCTCAGCGCGTGCTGGGCCAGCCGGTGGTGCAGGTCGATCACCTGGGCAGCTTTGCCTGCCGCAACGTCTACAACCGCAAGGCAGGGCGCTTGAGCCAGCATGCCAGCGCCAACGCTCTGGACATTGCCGGGTTTCGTCTGCGCGACGGCCAACGTATCGTTCTGGCGCGCGACTGGCAGGGGAGCGGGGACAAGGCGGTGTTCCTGCGTGAGGTACGTCAGGCAGCGTGCGAGCACTTCAGCACGGTTCTGGGGCCGGAGTACAACGCCGCGCACCGCGATCACTTTCACGTGGACATGGGCCGTTGGCAGGTGTGCCGTTAGCCTCAGGCGTAGGCGCGCACATTGTTCAACACCACTGGGCGCGCCCAGTGCATGTCGAAGGCCAGGTCGTGCTGCTGGCGTGCCAGGGTCGGCTCATCGAACGGTTCGGGGGCCGGGTCCAGCAGGGTGCTGTCGAATTCGGCGATCGGCAGGAACAGCGGCCGTGGCGCAGGGCCGGGCCCCGGCTCGGCGACCGGTTGGCCCTGGCGGGCGACCACGGGCCGAACCCAACTGTTGTCGATATCGAGCTGGCGCTGCTGCTCGATCATTTCCAGCGCACCGAACGGCTCAGGGGCAGGCGGCAGCAGGTTGGCCTCCAGTTCGGCCTTGGGCAGGAACAACGGCTCGGGCGGCGCGACCACCGTGTCTTGCACCGGGCAGGCGCGTTGTGCGTCGATCAGCGCCAAGGCACGCGCACCGCCAACAGGTTCTCCGCTGTCCTGGTCGTACTGCACGAATGACTGGCTGACGCTGTCGACGGGCGTTTCAGGCTGCTCGGCCATTGCCCGGGCGAAGAAATCCTGCCACAGGTGGCTGACGCCCCCCAGTGCCTGGGTATTGTGCTGACTGTAGTTGTCGACAGGCGACAGGTAGGTCAAGCCGATAGGAAGAATTTCTGACATGGCAGTCGCGCGCGTTGTGCTCTGGCAGAATAGCGGGATATTGCCTGTATCGGCCGTGGCTGCTGATTCATTAAGGCTTGGTTTGATTTTTAGGTGTAGACGATGGAAGAGCAAGGTGCGGGTATCAGGGTCGAGGCGATGTCGGCTGAGTACGCGGAGCAGGCCAAGGGTTGGGCTGAACGCCTAGGCCTGCCGCTACAGGACGAGAGCGCCGGCTTCGCCGTGCAGATCGGCGCTGACGGCTTGCAGATCCAGCAGCTGGGGCCGCAGGCCCCGGGGCCGGTGCGGGTCGACTTCGTCGAAGGCCAGGCCGCGCACCGGCGCCAGTTTGGCGGTGGCAACGGGCAGATGATCGCCAAGGCGGTGGGCATCGCCCAAGGCATACGGCCGCAGGTGCTGGATGCCACGGCGGGGCTGGGCAAGGATGCGTTCGTGCTGGCCAGCCTGGGCTGCCAGATAACCCTGATCGAGCGCCAGCCGCTGATCGCCGCGTTGCTGGAAGATGGCCTGGCGCGCGCCCGTGCGGATGAAGAGGTGGGCCCGATTGTCGGGCGCATGCGCCTGCTGGCCGGCAACGCCATCGAGCGTATGCGCGCCTGGGAAGGCGAGGCACCACAGGTCATCTACCTCGACCCGATGTTCCCGCACCGCGACAAGAGCGCTCTGGTGAAAAAGGAAATGCGCGTGTTCCGGCCCTTGGTGGGTGATGACCTGGATGCCCCGGCCCTGCTTGAAGCTGCCCTGGCGCTGGCCAGCCATCGGGTGGTGGTGAAGCGCCCGCGCAAGGCACCGATCATCGACGGGCCGAAGCCGAGCCATAGCCTGGAGGGCAAGTCGAGCCGGTATGACATTTACCCCAAGAAGGCGTTGAAAGCTTAAAAGGAAATGTATCGGCCAGTGTGATCATTCCCGAAGTCTGCGGAGATCTTCCCGTAGTGCATCCATGATTGCATCCTCGTTTTCCTCATAGAATGCGAGACTAACTTGGGAGTCGACGGAAGGTCGGCGACTTGGACTTGGACTTGAACTTGGACCTGGAGGCGGGGTTTGGGAGTCTGGTACCAGAGCCAGGCTGACGGCCACCTCGTTCCGCGTATATCGCCATTTTGACGAGCGTGTAGCCGAATACATGTCGTATAGCATTTTTTCCTTATCAAGCCTCTCGATAATATGATTTGCGTGCTGGATCTTCTCTGTGCGCCCCCGATCGGTCGCATCACTCAGCATAGTCCTTGCACCTGATAGGCGTTTCTTTAGCGATTTGCCGAGCGCCATGTGTTCGTTAGCGGACAAGCTGGAGTTGGGGGTGTATAGCTTGGGTGAAAGCTTTTGATACGAGTATCCGCCTTTTCGCCACTTGAAGAACGAAGTATATCGGCCACTTGGGTCCGATCGGTTAATCGGGTCATTGCTGCAGTAGGCGTAAGCATTGATTCCCCCTTTTCCAAATGGTGACAAGCTGTCCACACTGTAAAAGCGCATCAGCTCTGGATTGAACAGGCGGTGACCATTACCCAGCAAGTAGCCTATGGCGGCGGGTAACCAACTCTGGCCTGTGAATCGAGATAACAAGGGATTGTCAGGCGGGCTACTGTCATTGCCGTAGGGGCCGTAGTTAATGGTCGTCTGGCTTTCTGAGACAATGTTGACGGTCGACGATTGTGCGTCTGTAGCCAGGAGGCTCGCTTGCGAAGGTAGGCTTGTCGTTTCGCATAGGTTCTGGCTATTGGCGCTGAGCACTGTCTGGTGAGTACTGCCTGTATACAAAGTCGAAAGCTTATTGCCTTTGTAAAAGATCTTCAGTGTTCGCGCTTTCATGGGGGTGTGCTCATAGTCGTAGAGGATACGAGCTTGTTGAAGAGTTTCAGGGTTGACTACTGGCAATAATGCCAGTAGTCATGGGCGTGTTGGTTAAATAGGCTCTGGCCAATTGGCGAGCGTGGTCCGCGCAGGATCGGCCTTGTATCGCGAAAGGGCTGCAAGGCAGCCCGTGATTCCAGCGTTGTCGCGAATATTGCTGGGGCTCTACGGCCTTTTCGCGACACAAGGCCGCACACAAAGGCCCGTTTACGCCTCAGGGTTTGAATGCCCGCAAGAATACCCCCACCACCTCGCGTACATGCACCTCGGCCTCATCCTCCTCCAGCCGCGCTGCGCACCCCAGCAATAACCGGTAATCCGGTGCCCCCTTGACCAGGCAGAAGAAGTGCTCTGCCGCACGCAGCGGGTTGTCTATGCGCAGTAGCCCGCGCTCATGGGCCGCACGCAGCAGCGCTTCCATTCCGGCCAGCACGCGCTTGGGCCCGGCTTCGTAAAAGTATTCGCCAAAGCTCGGGTCCAGGCTGCCCTGGGCCATGATCAGGCGGCTGAGCTTGACCGCTTCGTCACTGCTGATCAGTGCCTGGAAACCACGGGCAATTGTCAGCAGTACCTCTTCTACTGGTACACCTTCGGGGTACTCGAACAACAGGTCAGGCAGCTGGATCTGGCAGGTGGCCATGACCGCCGAGCAGAAAAGCGTCTGCTTGTCGGTGAAGTGGCTGTACACCGTAAGCTTCGATACACCTGCTGCTGCCGCGACCGCATCCATGCTGGTGCTTGCGTAACCCAGGCTCAGAAACAACGACTTGGCCGCTTCGAGAATGGCCTGGCGCTTGGCAAGGTCCTTTGGGCGGCCTGGGCCGCTGGAGACGTCATTGGACATTGGGATCTGCATCTACCTAGAAGGTTGCCTATCTTATACGGCTTGAGCTGGGCTCGCTGTCCTTGACCGCAATACCGTGAAAACGCTCCAAAAAAACTCGGGACGCTCTTCCCGCGCTCTGACGGCTGACTTACTATACCGGCCGGTTCAAATATTCGATCAGCATTTTGCGAAGGGATTCCCGATGTTGCACCGTGCCCTCAGCCTTGCCCTGCCCGTGGTCTTGTTGATGCTCACGGCGTGTAATCAGGAACCCGCCTCACCTGCGGTGGTCCGCCCCGCATTGGTGGTTCAGCCGCAGCCAGCCGAGGCGGTGGCGGATACTTATCCAGGCGAAGTCAGGGCGCGACTGGAACCGGAACTGGCTTTTCGCATCGGTGGCAAGGTCAGCAAGCGGCTTGTGGAAGAAGGGCGACGGGTCAAGCTCAACCAGCCGCTGGCCGAACTGGACCCGCAGGATGTGCGCCTTCAGTTGGAGGCTAACCGCGCGCAATTAGCCGGTGCCGAGGCCAACCTGGCGCTGGTGCGCACCGAGCGTGACCGTTACCAGAAACTGCTCGACAAGCAGATGATCAGCCACTCTCAGTACGACAACGCCGAAAACCTCTACCGCGCTGGAATCGCTCGGCTCAAGCAGGCCAAGGCTGAGTTCGACGTGGCCGGCAACCAGGCAGACTACGCGGTGTTGCGTGCGCCCCAGGCAGGGGTGATAGCCAGGCGCCAGGTCGAGGTCGGTCAAGTCGTCGCTGCGGGGCAGACGGTATTCACCTTGGCAGCTGACGGCGAGCGCGAAGTGGCCATCGCCGTTCCCGAGCAGCAATACGCCCGCTTCGCCGTGGGCCAGCCTGTCACCGTGGAGCTGTGGTCGCACCCGGGGCAGCGCTTCGAAGGGCGGATCCGCGAGCTGTCGCCGGCCGCTGATCCTCGCTCCAGAACCTACGCGGCTCGGGTTGCCTTTACCTCCGCCGACGTGCCGGCAACCCTGGGTCAGAGCGCCAGGGTGTTCATCGCCCATCCAGGTCAGGCGGCGCTGTCGGTTCCCCTGTCGGCCGTCACGGCTGAAGCCGGCCAGGCGTACGTCTGGCGGGTCACTGGCGAGCACCGTGTGCAGCGGGTCACGGTGCAGCTTGGCGCCTACGGTACTGACAGCGTGCCTGTGCTGGCGGGGCTTACGGCTGACGACTGGGTGGTGGCAGCCGGCGGCCATGTACTGCGCGAAGGCCAGCAGGTGCGACCCGTGGACCGCGCTAACCGTGCCGTCGCCCTGACGGGCAAGGAGTAACTCACGATGGGTTTCAACCTCTCTGCCTGGGCGCTGCGCAACCGCCAGATCGTGCTGTTCCTGATGATAGTGCTCGCAGGCGTTGGTGCGCTGTCCTACACCAAGCTGGGTCAGAGCGAAGACCCGCCCTTCACCTTCAAGGCCATGGTCATCCGCACCTTATGGCCCGGGGCCACCGCTGAGGAAGTGGCGCGCCAGGTCACAGAGCGCATCGAGAAAAAGCTCATGGAAACCGGCGAGTACGAAAAGATCGTCTCGTTCTCGCGCCCCGGTGAATCGCAGGTGACCTTCATGGCCCGCGATTCCTTGCACTCAGCCGATATCCCGACATTGTGGTACCAGATACGCAAGAAGGTCGCCGACATCCGCCACACCCTCCCGCTCGAGGTGCAGGGCCCGTTCTTCAACGATGAATTCGGCACCACGTTCGGCAACATCTATGCGCTGACAGGGCCGGGTTTCGACTACGCGGTGCTCAAGGACTATGCAGACCGTATTCAGATCCAGCTGCAGCGGGTCAGGGATGTGGGCAAGGTCGAGCTGATCGGTTTGCAGGACGAAAAGATCTGGATCGAGCTGTCCAACGTCAAGCTGGCCACCCTAGGCATCCCCTTGCAGGCGGTGCAGCAGGCGTTGCAGGAGCAGAATGCGGTAAGCACGGCCGGGTTCTTCGAAACGCCCAGCGAGCGTGTGCAACTGCGGGTGAGTGGGCGGTTCGACAGTGTCGAGCAGATTCGCCAGTTGCCGCTGCGCGTGGGGGAGCGCACGTTTCGCCTGGGCGACGTGGCGCACGTGTACCGGGGCTACAACGATCCGCCTGCGCCACGGATGCGCTTCATGGGCGAAGACGCCATCGGCCTGGCGGTGTCGATGAGGGACGGGGGTGACATCCTGACCCTGGGCAAGGCCCTGGAAACGGAATTCGAGCGCCTGGCCCGCGGCTTGCCGGCCGGCATGTCGCTGCACAAGGTGTCTGACCAGCCCGCTGCGGTGAAGGCAGGGGTTGGTGAATTCGTCCAGGTGCTGTGCGAGGCACTGGTGATCGTCCTGTTGGTCAGTTTCTTTTCGCTAGGCCTGCGCACGGGGTTGGTGGTAGCCCTGGCCATCCCCCTGGTGCTGGCCATGACCTTCGCCGCCATGTACTACTTTGGCATCGGTCTGCACAAGATCTCGCTGGGTGCGCTGGTGCTCGCCCTGGGGTTGCTGGTCGATGACGCCATCATTGCCGTGGAGATAATGGCGATCAAGATGGAACAGGGCTTGGACCGCCTCAAAGCGGCAAGCTATGCCTGGACCAGCACGGCCTTCCCCATGCTGACCGGCACCCTGATCACTGCAGCTGGGTTTCTGCCCATTGCCACGGCTGCCTCCAGCACCGGCGAGTACACACGTTCGATCTTCCAGGTGGTGACCATTGCGTTGCTCACCTCCTGGGTGGCCGCCGTGCTCTTCGTACCCTACCTGGGCGAGCGGTTGCTGCCGGACCTGGCCAAGCGACACGCCGCTCGCCACGGTAACGGCGGCGCTGCACCGGACCCGTATGCCACGCCCTTCTACCAGCGCGTGCGCCGCGTGGTGACATGGTGCGTACGGCGCCGCAAGACCGTCATCGTGCTGACCATCGCCGTGTTCGTGGGCAGCGTGTTCCTGTTTCGCTTCTTGCCGCAGCAGTTCTTCCCGGCCTCTGGGCGTCCTGAGCTGATGGTCGACCTTAAACTTGCCGAAGGCGCATCGCTGGTCAACACGGGCGAGAAAGTCCGGCAACTGGAGCAGTTGCTCAAGCAGCAACAGGGCATCGTCAACTATGTCGCCTATGTCGGCTCAGGGTCGCCGCGCTTTTATCTGCCCCTGGATCAGCAACTGCCTGCCGCCAGCTTCGCCCAATTCGTGGTGCTGGCCGACTCCATGCAGGCACGCGAAAACTTGCGCAGTTGGTTGATCAACACGGTCGAGCAGCAGTTCCCTGATCTGCGCGCGCGCATCACTCGGCTGGAGAACGGTCCACCGGTGGGCTACCCCGTGCAGTTTCGGGTGACAGGCGAGCATATCGAACAGGCCCGCGCCCTGGCCCGGGAGGTGGCAGAAAAGGTGCGGGAGAACCCCCATGTGGTCAACGTGCACCTGGACTGGGAAGAACCCAGCAAGGCCGTGTTCGTGGAAATCGATCAGGACCGCGCCCGCGCCCTGGGCGTCAGCACCCGCCAGTTGTCCAGTTTCCTGCAAAGCTCGCTGACGGGCACCGCGGTCAGCCAGTACCGAGAAGACGATGAACTGATCGAAATCCTGCTGCGAGGCACCTCACAGGAACGCAACGACCTGAGTCAGCTTGCAAGCTTGTCGCTGCCCACGGACAACGGGCGTAGCGTGGCTCTGTCACAGGTGGCCACGCTGGCCTACGGCTTCGAGGAAGGCATCATCTGGCACCGCGACCGTTTGCCGACGGTGACCGTGCGCGCCGATATCTATGACAAGGTGCAGCCGGCCACGGTGGTCGGGCAGGTACAGCCTACCTTGCAGGGCATCCGGGCCAAGTTGCCCGATGGTTACCTGCTGGAGGTGGGCGGCACGGTGGAAGATGCCGAGCGGGGGCAGAAATCGGTGAATGCCGGCATGCCGTTGTTCATCGTGGTCGTGTTGAGCCTGCTGATGATTCAGCTGCGCAGTTTCTCGCGCACGATCATGGTCTTTATGACAGCGCCGCTGGGCCTGATTGGCGTGACCCTGTTCCTGCTGGTGTTCAACCAGCCGTTCGGGTTCGTCGCCATGCTGGGGACCATCGCCCTGGCAGGCATGATCATGCGCAATTCGGTCATTCTGGTGGACCAGATCGAGCAGGATATCGCCTCTGGGCTGGTGCGCTGGCAAGCCATTGTCGAAGCCACCGTGCGCCGTTTCCGGCCCATCGTGCTGACCGCCTTGGCGGCTGTGCTGGCCATGATCCCGTTGTCGCGCAGCGTGTTCTACGGGCCAATGGCCGTGGCGATCATGGGCGGGCTGATCGTCGCTACCGCCCTGACCCTGTTGTTTCTCCCGGCGTTGTATGCCGCTTGGTTCAAGGTCAGGGAGAGCGACTAGCGGCTTTGTTGCTTCGATGTAAAAGGGGCGCACTTAACGAAGGAGCCCCTCGCAGGGTGCGATCAGAGTGCGCCAAACACTTTCTTGGCCAGGCTCGTGGCGGCCTGGGCAGGGTTCTGCCGAATGCTCTGCTCCTGTTTGGCGATCATCTCGAACAAACCGTCCATGGCCTTTTCCGTCACGTAGCTTTCGATGTTGGCGTCATTCTTGATCAGCCCCAGGCCTTTGGCCTGTGCGGCAAAGGCGTTGTACTGCTGGGCCACGCCGACCTGGTCGGTCGCGTGCTTGACGATCGGCAGGAATTTGGCACGGATCTGCTCACGGCTGCTTTTGTTCAGGTACTGGGTCGCCGAATCCTGACCGCCGCCAAGGATGCCCTTGGCATCGGTCACGGTCATGTTTCTCACGGCGTTGACGAGAATGGCCTGGGCCTGCGGCACAGCCGCTTCGGCGGCCTTGTTCATGCCGGCTTCGAGCGCGTCCACCTGCTCGCCTTTGCCGAACATTTTCATGGCCTTGGCCGCCTTGCCCAGGTTGCCGGGCAGCTCGATACGCACGTCCGGGTTGTTGCTGAAGCCGCCCGGCGTGCTTAGCTGCTTGACGGCCAGTTGCGCGCCTTGGGTCAGTGCGTCTTTCAGGCCACCGGTGGCGTCCTTCTGGCTGAGGTCGCCAAGCGACAGGGCAAAGGCGCTTGCCGACAGCAGCAGGCCGGCGCACAGGGTGGTCAGACGCAGGGAGGAGCGGGTCATGGCAGTGTCCTTGTAATCAGAAAAAGGGTCATAGGGTCGCTGTTGCCAGGCCGTCATCCCGGTGCAGGGCAACCTGGCGGATCGACAAGCGCAGCTCGGCCGACAGCACGCGCTTGGCCACGCCTTCGGCCAAACCGCCTAGCTTGTTGCTGTAGCTCAGTTTGCCGTGTGCATTGACGCGCAGCACACCTTGGTCGATCAGCGTCTGGATAAAGTGGCGGAACAGGCTTTTGTCGAAAAATTCCGGTGCGTTCAGACCATGCAAAATAGAAAGGCGCTGGGCCATCGTCACGCACAGCGCTTCGAGCGCTTCGGCGCTCAGGGTACCTTGGCCGCTGTTGAGCAGCAGCGAAGTCGCCATGTAGAAGCGCTGCAGGGTCTGGGTGATGCTGCGCGCCAGTAGGGTCAGCAGCACGAACTGACGAGAACTGGGCGCGGCACGGACAAAGATGTCATTGTCCTGGCGAAGCAAGCCTTGCTCCACCAAGGCGCCCAGCCATTGGTCGATCACCTCGTCGAGCTGCTCAGGTTCCCAGCACAGGAACAGTTCTGCCTGCAAGTAGGGGTACAAGGCATGGACATATTGGCCTAGCAACGCGCGGCTCATGCGTGAGCTGCTGAGGAAGAAGCTTGCCAGCAGGGCCGGCAGGGCAAAGATGTGCAGGACATTGTTGCGGTAATAGGTCATCAGTACCGCGTTGTTTTCATCCAGGTACAGAATGCGCCCGAGCGCGTCTTTCTGCTCTGCCACCAGATCCATCCCGCGCACATGCTCGATCAGGGCCTGACCGTCGCCTTCGGGCAATGTGGTATGGGCGGAGTAGGGCACCTGGCGCATCAACGCCAGGTACAGGTCGAGCACGCGCACCAGCGCACGTTCGTCCAGGGCCAGCTTGCTGGTGGAGAGCAGGGCCAGCGCCACCAGGTTGACCGGGTTGATGGCCGCTGCGCCGTTCAAGTGCCTGGCCACGGTATCGCCCAGGCGCGTCGTGGTTTCGCTGAGCCAAGCCGGGCGGTACTGCGGCCCGTGGTCCTGGTCTCGCCAGCCGGGTTGCTGCTGGTCGAGAAAGTCGGCCAGGCGGATAGGTTCGCCGAAGTTGACGTAGACCTGGCCAAAGCGTTGCTTGAGCGCACCCAGCACTTTGAAAATATCGAAAATGGATTCTTTCTTCTTGCTCGCCCCGCGCAACTCACCCAGGTAGGTGCGCCCTTCGAGGACGCGCTCGTACCCGATGTAGACAGGCACGAACACGATTGGCGTGCGCGAGGAACGCAGGAAGCTGCGCAGGGTGATGGCCAGCATTCCCGTGCGTGGCTGCAGCATGCGCCCGGTACGCGAACGGCCACCCTCGACGAAGTACTCCACCGGGAAGCCTTTGGTGTACAGCGTGTGCAGGTATTCGTTGAACACGGCGGTGTAGAGCGGGTTGCCCTTGAACGAGCGGCGCATGAAGAAGGCGCCACCGCGGCGCAGCAGGTTGCCCACCACGGGCATGTTCAGGTTGATGCCGGCCGCCACATGCGGGGGTGTCAGGCCATTCTTGAACAGCAGGTACGACAGCAGCAGGTAGTCGATGTGGCTGCGGTGGCAAGGGACGTAGATCACCTCGTGGCCCGGGGCGATGCCCTGCACCTGCTCGATGTGGTTGACCTTGATGCCGTCGTAGATCTTGTGCCAGAACCAGCTGAGCACCACTTCGAGGAAGCGAATGGCCGTGTAGGTGTAGTCCGAGGCGATTTCATTGCCGTAATGGCGGGCCTGTGCCTCGGCCTTGGCTTGGGGCACGTGCTCGCGCTCGGCGTGCTCGGCGATGGCCTGGCGCACTAACGGCGCATGGATCAAGCCTTTGACCAGGTTGCGTCGGTGGGAGATGTCCGGCCCGATGACCGCTGTCTTGAGGTTGCGCAAATGCACGCGCATCAGGCGCTGGGCCATGCGCACGGTGCGGGCGTGGCCCTTGTTGTGCTGCACCAGTTCGCGCAGGTGGATCGGGGTGGAGAACTGCACCCGGGTCTTGCGCCCCAGGATCAGTACGCTCAGCAAGCGGCGCAAGCGCCCGGTCACCGCCCAGCTGTCGGCGAACAGCAGCTTCCACGGGCTCGACTCGCTGTCGGGCGACTGTCCCCAGAACACGCTGACTGGAATGATCTGCGCATCTTCCTCGGCGTGCTGGCCGAGCACTTCTACCAGACGCTCCAGGGTAGGCGGGGCGCCGCTTTTGTCATGGCGCCCCAGCCAGTCCGGATCAGGGGTGAGATAGAAGAACGCAGCCGCCTCGTGCAGGGGGCCGACGACCACTGGCAGTACCGGGCGTGGCAGCCCTGCCTTGGTGCATTCGTGGTCGAGCACCGCCAGGTCCGTGAGCGCAGGCGAAGGCAAGGCATAGAAAACAGGGCGACTGCGGTCGAGCTTGAGGGTCAGGGCCGACTGATTGATGGTTTCGGAGCGCACCCACAGGTACAACAATCGGCGCAGAACACCGAATACCAAGCGGTGCAGGGGGGAACGGGTCATGAAGAGGGGCCCTGGTTGACGGTGAGGAATGCTGGGCGCAGCGATCGCTGCGCGGTTGGCCCATACTGGCCAGTCGTTCGCGTTGCGCCTAGCTTGCCGTGCACCTCGCCGGTCTTCAAATTTTTTATGCGCCAGCACCGTTCAGGCCTGCCGCTTGCAGGAGATTTACGCACGCGGCGCTGATTCGGGGCGATTGTCTCGTGTCGGCAAGGCGATTTTCACAATAAAAATCCGGAGTAGTGCAGATGTCGTCTCGTGAGACTGGGAACGTGAAGTGGTTCAACGATGCCAAGGGCTATGGCTTCATTCAACGGGAAGGGGGCGCGGATGTCTTCGTCCACTACCGGGCCATCCGGGGTGAGGGGCATCGCAGCCTGGTCGAGGGCCAACAGGTCGAGTATGCCTGCGTACAGGGCCAGAAAGGCCTGCAGGCCGAGGATGTCGTGGGTCTCTGAGCGGCCAGGCTCAAGCCTGAAGCTGCAAGCCGGCTGTGCTTGCAGCTTCAGGGACGCCCGTCAGGACGATGTACGCCAGGTGATTTCCTCTTCGCCGTCGGCACTGATACGCACCCAGCGGTCAGCATCCTCCTCGCCGTCTTCCTCTACCCAGCCGCCGGGTGCACAGCGTACTTCCACACCCAGGGCCGCGTGGGCATCACGCCCACAGGCGATATCATCGGCCCAGGGCGTCTGGTCGCTTTCCAGGTACAGGCTGTTCCATTTCCCTACAGCCTTGGGTAACCAAGTGACCGGAATGTTACCGGCCTGGCACTTGTAGGTCTGGCCTTTCTGCTTCCATTCGGTGCACGGGCCGATGGCCTGGGTCAGCCAGGCTGCAATCTGCTTGTGGTCGACTTCGGCGTCCTTGAGGTAAATCTCGATATCAGGTTGGCGCATAACACCTCCGGGTGTGCTCATGCTTGGCGCACGAAATAGTCAAAACGCATGGAGACGGTGACCTCGAACGGTTCCGGCTGCTCGACCACTTGCGCCCGACGCTCTGCACTGGCACGCCAGCCGTGCGGGGTCATGGCGAGCAACGCAGCACGGGCTTGAGGTTCGGCCAGGCTCAGGCGAAATTCCAAGACCTCGCCATGGGCGTGGTACATGCCTTGGGGCACCAGGGCCAGATGCTTGTCGTCAGCATAGGGGCGTACCTGGTCGTAGAGTACTTCGCGCAGCTCCATCAGGTGGCCGCTGGTAGGGCCTACGCGCATCAGGCCGCCGCCTGGGCTCAACACCCGACTGGCTTCGGCCCAATCCAGCGGGCTGAAGACGCTGGCGACGAACTGGCAGCTGGCATCGGCCAACGGCACGCGCGCCATGCTGGCTACCATCCAGGTGACGTCCGGTGCGCGGCGGCAGGCACGCTTGACCGCCTCACGGGAGATGTCCAGGGCGTAGCCATTGGCATCAGGCAGTGCCTGGGCCACTTGCGCGGTGTAGTAGCCTTCGCCGCAACCGATGTCCAGCCACGCGCCGGGCTGGCGCTCGGCCGCCAACTGCGCCAGCCGTCCGGCCACAGGTGCGTAATGGCCGGCGTCCAGAAAATGACGGCGTGCTTCGACCATGGCCTGGTTGTCACCTGGGTCGCGACTGTTCTTGTGCTGCACCGGCAGCAGGTTCAGGTAGCCCTGGCGCGCGCGATCAAAGCGGTGGCCGGCTGGGCACACCACGCCGTTGTCGAGCGGGCTCAGGGCAGCCTGGCAGAGTGGGCAGGTCAGCATCAGGCGAGCAACCGTACCAGGGTCTGGTAATAGATTTCGGTCAGCAGGTCCAGGTCGCTGGCCAGGATGCGCTCGTCGACCTGGTGGATGGTGGCATTGACCGGGCCAAGTTCGACCACTTGGGTGCCCATGGTGGCAATGAAGCGGCCATCGGAGGTGCCGCCGCTGGTGGAGGGTTGGGTCTCGCGGCCGGTGACGCCCTTGATGCTGGCCGAAACCGCATCGAGCAGCTCGCCTGGCTCGGTCAGGAACGGCAGGCCGGACAACGCCCACTCCACCGACCAATCCAGTTCATGCTTGTCCAGGATGGCCGAGACCCGAGCCTTCAGGCCCTCTACGGTGGACTCGGTGGAGAAGCGGAAGTTGAACAGCGCTGTCAGTTCGCCGGGCACCACGTTGGTTGCGCCGGTCCCGGCATTGAGATTGGAAATCTGGAAGCTGGTCGGGGGAAAAAAGGCGTTCCCCTGGTCCCAATGTTCGGCAGCCAGTTCCGCCAGCGCTGGCGCGGCCAGGTGGATCGGGTTGCGCGCCAGGTGCGGGTAGGCAACGTGGCCCTGCTTGCCGCGCACAGTCAGCGTGGCGCCGAGCGAGCCACGACGGCCATTCTTGACCACATCGCCCAGCACGGTGGTGCTGGAGGGCTCGCCGACGATGCACCAGTCAAGGCGCTGGTTGCGCGCCTTGAGGCGTTCGACCACGGCCTTGGTGCCGTGATGGGCCGGGCCTTCCTCGTCACTGGTGATCAGGAAGGCGACCTGGCCCCGGTGCTCGGGGTAGTCACGCACGAAGCGCTCGCTGGCCACCACCATGCACGCCAGGCTGCCCTTCATGTCGGCCGCGCCACGGCCACAGAGCATGCCGTCGGCATCGATCAACGCCTGGAACGGCTCGTGTTGCCACTGCTGGACGGGGCCGGTGGGCACTACATCGGTGTGACCGGCAAAGCACAGCACCGGGCCTGGCTGGGTGCCGTGAGTGGCCCAGAAATTGTCGACGTCCTCGATGCGCATCGGTTCCAGCTCGAAGCCCACGGCGCCCAGGCGCTGCATCATCTGCGCCTGGCAATCGGCGTCGACGGGGGTGACCGAGGGACGACGGATCAGGTCGCAGGCCAGTTGAAGGGTAGGCGAGAGCTCGGCAGGGGCCGTCATGGGGAACTCCGGGGCAAGGCAAGGCGGGAAAACTGAGGGGCGTTATCTTATATCAAATGATGCTGGGCTTCACGGCCCAATCGCCGGCAAGCCGGCCCTCACCGGTCCTGCACGCATCCGAACAAAACACGTTGTGTGCAAGCCGGCTTGCCGGTGATGGCCGGCAGGTCGGCCTGCACGCCCTGAAGCCTAGTGTGTCTCGGCAGCCTTATCTGCGGCCTTCTCTTCAGGCTTGGGCAGTGATGATAGAAGCGCCATCACCAACGCGGCCAGGTAGGGCAGCGACTGCACCAACAGCATGGCGACCCAGAAGCGCATGTCCGAGCTCGGCAAGCCCTGCACCAGATAGATCCCGGCTGCAGCGCCCCACAACAGCAGCATGATGAACAGTTCCTCCCGCGCTTCGGAAATCGCCACCAGCAAGCCATGGCTGTCGGCATGCTTCGGTGTGCGGATGAACGGCATGCTGCTGGTGAAGAACCCGTACAGCACGGCCTTGGCGATGGTGTGCGACAACGCCAGCCCGGCCAGCGCAGCCGCCAAGGCATCCTTGAGGTTGACCCCCACGGCGCGGCGATACAGGAACACGATCTTGCCGACCTTGAAGAAGAACAGCGCCAGTGGCGGGATGGCGAAGATCATCAGCGGCGGGTCCACCCGGTGCGGCACGATGATCATGGCGGCAGACCACAACAAGGCCCCCACCGTGAAGAAGATGTTCATGCCGTCGGCAATCCACGGCAGCCAGCCGGCCAGGAAGTGGTAACGCTGGCCCCGGGTCAATTCGCTGCCTTTGCCGCGCAGCAGGGCCGCGGCGTGGTGCTTGATGATCTGGATGGCGCCATAGGCCCAGCGGAAGCGCTGTTTCTTGAAGTCGATGAAGGTGTCAGGCATCAGGCCCTTGCCATAGCTGTTGTGGGCGTAGGCCGCCGACAGGCCCTTCTCGAACACCCGCAGGCCCAGTTCGGCATCCTCGCAAATGCACCACTCGGCCCAGCCCAGTTCGTCCAGCACGCTGCGCCGGGTCATGGTCATGGTGCCGTGCTGGATGATCGCATCGCGGTCATTGCGGGTGACCATGCCGATGTGGAAGAAGCCCTTGTACTCGCTGTAGCACAGCTTCTTGAAGGCGCTCTCGTGCTGGTCGCGGTAGTCCTGCGGCGACTGCACCACGGCGATCTTCGGATCGGCGAAATGCGGCACCATGTGCTTGAGCCAGTTGCGGTCTACACAGTAGTCCGAGTCGATCACCGCGATCACTTCAGCATCCTTGGCCGTGAGCGGGAGCAGGTAGTTGAGCGCGCCGCCCTTGAAACCAGCCAGGGGGGCGACGTGGAAGAAACGGAAGCGCTCGCCGAGCTGTTCACAATGGGCCTTGAGAGGCTCCCACACCGCCGGGTCCTTGGTGTTGTTGTCGATGACCAGCACTTCGTAATCTGGATAATCCAGCGCAGCCAGGGCATCGAGGGTCTGTTTGACCATTTCCGGCGGTTCGTTGTAGCACGGCACATGCACTGACACTTTCGGTCGGTAGGCACTGTCGCCTTGCACCGGCAGGAATTCGCGCCGCCGCTTGTGAGTCCATACCGCTTCGGCCAGCTCGTGGGCTTCGGTCAGCAGCACGATGAACACGCCCAGTGCGCCGAGGGCCAGAAGCACGCCGACCGTAAGGCTGAACCAGGTGCTGTACTGCTGGCTGTAGTCGTAGGCGATCCACACCAGCACCGACCCGCACAGGAAGGTGATGAAGGTCAGGAAGGTGCGTCCACGCTGACGCAGGGCCGAGCCATCGATGAACAGCACCATCAATGCGATCATCGCCAGCACCACCGAGGCCACTGCCAGGGCTCGCCATTGGGGAATGGCGACCACGGGGCCTTCGAAGTTGAATTTCTGCTGGCGTTCGGCGTTGAACACACCCCAGTAGGCCCCGACCGAGCCTTCATCACTGGCTTTCCAGGGTTGGTCGTAAGCTTCGATCACAAAATAGTTGAAGCCACGTCGATTGAGCGTATTGACCAAGGTGCGCAGGTAAATCGCCTGGTCGGCCTGGGTGGCATCGGCACCGCCGCGCATCCGGCCATTGCTTGGCCAGCCCACTTCCGAGAGCAGCAGCGGCTTGCGGGGGAACTGGTGTTTCAACTCGCGGGCACGGTCGAGGACGAACTCGACCGAGTCTTTCATGGGCACGAATTCCCAATAGGGCAGGATGTGGGCGGCGATCAGGTCCACGTGCTTGGCCAGCTGCGGGTTCTGTTTCCAGATGTGCCACTGCTCGCTGGTGGTCACCGGCACTTTCACGGCCGCGCGCACACGGTCCAGGTACCGGATGAGGTTTTCCGTCGTCACTTCCTCGCGGAACAACGCCTCGTTGCCGACCACCACCCGTACCACGCTGCGCGAGGTGTTAGCCAGTTCGATGGCTGTGGCGATCTCGCGCTCGTTGCGCTCCAGGTCCGGGCTGATCCAGATGCCCACCGTGACCCGCAAGCCGAATTCCTCGGCCAGCTTGGGTATGTGCGCCTGAGTGCCTTCGACGGTGTAGATACGGATGCTGTCGGTGAGCTTGCTCATCTGCTCCAGGTCCTGACGCATCTCGTTGTCGTCCGGGTACTGACCCTTCTGCGGGCTTTCACCCAGGCGAAACGGCGAATAGGAAAAGCCGGAGATCTGTTCGGGCCAGGCCGGTGCCGATACCGGGCGATTGATCAGCGCCCAGAAACCGGTGAACAGCGCCGCGATGGCCAGGACCACTACCAGGTTCAGGCCGAATTTACGTGAAGACATTGTCGTCCATAAGTGTCGAAGTGTTACGACATTAAAGCAGGGTTAAGGTGTCTTTCCTAACCGTGCAGGCCATGGCCTGGCTGGCCTATAATGCGCGCCGGTTTTTTGAGGTACTGACATGAGCACAGAAGATCCACGGTTTGCAGGGGTGGCCCGCCTGTATGGCGACCAGGGCTTGCAGCGCCTGCAACAGGCCCATGTTGGCATCGTCGGGATTGGCGGGGTGGGCTCATGGGTGGCCGAAGCCCTGGCCCGCTCGGGGGTGGGTGAGGTCACCTTGTTCGACCTGGACGATGTGTGCGTGAGCAATACCAACCGTCAGGCCCACGCGCTGGAAGGGCAGGTGGGCCGGCCCAAGGTCGAGGTGATGGCCGAGCGCCTGCGGGCCATCAACCCGGCGTGCAAGGTGCATGCAGTGGCCGATTTCGTCACCCGCGAGACCATGGCCGAGTACATCACTGAACAGTTCGACTACGTGGTGGACTGCATCGACAGCGTGATGGCCAAGGCAGCCCTGATCGCCTGGTGCCGGCGGCGCAAGATCGGCATCGTCACCACCGGTGGTGCAGGTGGCCAGATCGATCCGACCCAGATCCAGATCGCGGACTTGAACAAGACCTTCAACGACCCGCTGGCCTCACGGGTGCGCTCGACCCTGCGCCGCGACTACAACTTCTCGCGCAATGTCAGCCGTAACTATGGCGTGCCCTGTGTGTTTTCCAGTGAGCAGCTGCGTTATCCCAAGGGGGATGGCAGCGTGTGCCTGCAGAAGAGTTTTGTGGGTGAGGGCGTGCGGCTGGACTGCTCCGGCGGCTTTGGCGCGGTGATGATGGTGACGGCCACCTTCGGCATGGTGGCCGCCAGTAAAGCTGTGGAGAAGCTGGTAGCAGGTGCCAGGCGGCCTTCGGAGCGTGTCCGGCCAGCGTGAGTGCGTGCTGGCATCACCGCCCCGATGCCAGCACCGCCATGCGCTGCACCACGGCATGCAAGCCGTTGCTGCGTGAGGGCGACAACTGGCGCTCAAGGCCCAGTTGCCCGAACCAGTCCTGTACGTCCAGCGCTAGCAGCGCCTCACTGTTCAAGCCCTGCACCCTCACCAGCAGCAGCGCCAGCAGACCGCGCAGCAGGCGTGCATCGCTGCTGGCCTTGAATTGCCAGTGGCCGTCCACGGCATCGGCCACCAGCCAGACCAGGCTTTCGCACCCGTGCACGCGATTGGCCTCGGTTTTCTCGGCTTCGGCCAGCGGTTCCAGCCGTTCCCCCCACTGCATCAACAGCCGCGCACGCTGCTCCCAGCCCTTGCTCTGCGCAAAGGCCTCCAGTGCCTGATGGGCTTGGGCCGGCAAGGTCATCGCAGCAGCTCCAGCGCCTGATCCAGCGCCTCGAAGAAACGTTGCAGGTCGGCCTGATCATTGTAGAGGCCCAGCGACACGCGGATCGCCCCGTCCAGGCCCAACCCCTGGAGCAGTGGCATCGCACAGTGATGGCCTGCCCGCACGGCGATGCCCTGCTCGGTGAGCAGGTGCGCGATGTCGGCGTTGTGCACGCCTTTCACGACAAAGCTGGCCAACGCGCACTGCGGCAGGCCTAGCAGGCGAATGCCTTCGCGTTGCGTGAGGCCCTCGATCAGCCGGGCATGCAAGCCGGCCTCGTGAGCCAGCACCGCCGCCGTGTCCAGGCCCGCGAGGTAATCGAGCGTAGCGCCAAGGCCGATCACCCCGGCGATGGGCGGGGTGCCAGCTTCCAGGCCCAGTGGCGCCGGCCTGAAGCTCGCGCGCTGGTACTCGGCCAGTTGCACCATCTCCCCGCCAAACTGCCAATGGCGCAGCAGGCCCAGCGCCTGATTGCGCCCGTACAGCACGCCCACCCCGTCCGGCCCGTACAGCTTGTGGCTGGAGAACACGTAGAAGTCGCACCCCAGTTGCTGCATGTCCTGGCGCCCATGCACCACACCCTGGGCGCCGTCCACCACCGTCAGAGCACCCTGTGCGCGGGCATGGGCGAGCAGGGCCGGCAGCGGCTGCCAGGTGCCCAGCACGTTGGACAGCTGGCTGACGGCGAGCACACGAGTGCGTGGCCCGATCATCTGCAGCGCTCGCTCCAGGTCGATGAAGCCGCGCGTATCGACCGGCAATATCACCAGGCGCAGGTTGCGCCGGTGTGCCAGCTGCTGCCAGGGCAGCAAGTTGGCATGGTGTTCAAGGGCGCTGATGGCGATCTCGTCGCCGGCCTCGAAGCGAGACTCCAGGCCATAGGCCAGCAGGTTCAGCGCAGCCGTGGCGCCGTGGGTGAACACGATCTGCCCGGTCTGGCCGACATTCAACCAGCGGGCAACCTTGTCGCGGCTGGCTTCGAAGGCCTCGGTCGCCCTTGCGCCAGGCAGGTGCTGGGCACGGTGGACATTGGCCGCGCCGTTGCCATAGTAATGGCCCAGGGCCTCGAGCAGCGCCTGGGGTTTCTGGGCGGTCGCGGCGCTGTCCAGATAGGTCTGGTGCTGGCTTTGCAGGGCGTCGATGGCAGGAAAATCGGCACGCCAGGGGGAGGGCTGGAACATATTCGCGGGGCCTGGAATGAAAATCGGGTCTGGCGTGGAGGCGCCAGACCCGATCTTAACACTTCATACCCGGCGGGGGTTTCAGTTGTGTGCGTGCAAGGCTTCGTTCAGCTCGATGGCTGACTTGTGGGTCTTGCACTCGACGGCGCCATTGAGCGAATTGCGGCGGAACAACAGGTCGGCCTGGCCAGCCAGGTCGCGTGCCTTGACGACCTTGACCAGTTCGTTGTGCTCATCCAGCAGGTTCACCTTGGTCCCGGCGGTGATGTACAGACCCGCTTCAACAGTATTGCGATCACCCAGCGGGATGCCGATACCGGCGTTGGCACCGATCAGGCAGCCTTCGCCCACCTTGATAACGATGTTGCCGCCACCGGACAGGGTTCCCATGGTCGAGCAGCCGCCACCGAGGTCCGAGCCCTTGCCGACGAAGACGCCGGCCGAAACACGCCCTTCGATCATGCCTGGGCCTTCGGTGCCGGCGTTAAAGTTGACGAAGCCTTCGTGCATGATGGTGGTGCCTTCGCCGATGTGGGCGCCCAGGCGTACCCGTGCAGTGTCGGCGATGCGCACGCCGGCCGGGACCACGTAGTCGGTCATCTTCGGGAACTTGTCCACCGAGAACACTTCCAGCAGCTCACCACGCAGGCGCGCTTCGAGTTGCAGCTCGGCGAGCTCGGCCAGGTCCACGGCACCGATGTTGGTCCAGGCCACGTTTGGCAGCAGGGGGAAGATACCGGCCAGGCTCACGCCGTGCGGCTTGACCAGGCGATGGGACAGCAGGTGCAGTTTGAGGTACGCCTCGGGCGTGGAGGCCAGGGTGGCGTCTTCGGCCAGCAGGGTGGCTACCAACGGTTTTTGGCTTTCTGCCAGGCGCGTGAGCAGGGCGGCTTGAGCGGCATCGACGCTTCTGACGGCGTCGGCCAGTTGCGCGGCCTGGGCGTTGCTGAAGGTGATGGCCTGGTTGCCACCTTCATAGCCAAGGATCGGTGCGATGGCAGCGACCAACTCGGGGCTCGGGTCGATCAGGGGCTGTGCGTAGAACACTTCCAGCCAGGCGCCCTGGCGGTTCTGGGAGCCGACACCGAAGGCCAGGCTGAACAGGGAATTGGACATGTAGTTACCTCGTACTAAATGGGGTAGGGACTCAGGCCAGGGCTGCGGCGTACAGGTCGGGCTTGAAACCCACCAGCGTGCGCGTACCCAGGTCGAGTACCGGGCGCTTGATCATCGAAGGCTGGGCCAGCATGAGCTCGACGGCCTTGGCCTGGTCGAGATCGGCTTTGCTGGCGTCGTCCAGCTTGCGGAACGTGGTGCCGGCGCGGTTGAGGATGGTTTCCCAGCCGTGCTCGTCGCACCAGCGGTTCAGGCTGTCACGGTCGATGCCTTGAGTCTTGTAGTCATGGAATTCGTAGGCGATGGCCTGGTCGTCGAGCCAGGTACGAGCCTTTTTCATGGTGTCGCAGGCTTTGATGCCGTAGAGCGTGTAGGTCATTGTGTGCATCGGGGATACGTGTCGCCCCAATCTCTCCATTTCCGAATGTCAGTCGCGCGATTATGCGATAACCCTTCGCACGGCGCCACGGGCGGTTGACCCGAACGGGCGGGGTTGCTGCTGCATACTCCTGCTGCCGCTCTGCCTAGGCAGGAACGTGCGCCCAATTGCACCCAACCACCAGTCATTGCCCAATCCCGGCTGAACCCTTGGGTGTCAGGTGTATCTTCATGTTACACATTAGTTCGCCACCTGCGACCTTGGTGCAGCGGCCAGGCAAGCTTGTCACCCGTTACCATGCTGATCCAGGTTTACGTTTTGTCCTCGTGCACGGGGCCGTTTGAAGAAGGAAGACCCACTGGATGCAGTCCGCCTATACCGTCCTTATCCTGCTGATGCTGGTCAGCGTGTCGAAATTGGTCGGCCGCCTCATTCCCCTGCCTCTGCCGCTGGTACAGATCGCCGCTGGCGCTTTGCTGGCCTGGCCGACCCTCGGGCTGCATGTCGCCCTGAACCCCGAGCTGTTTTTGTTCCTGTTTTTGCCGCCGCTGTTGTTCGCCGATGGCTGGCGCATTCCCAAGCGCGAGTTGTGGCGCATTCGGGGCCCGGTGGTGGCCCTGGCGGTGGGGTTGGTGCTGTTTACCGTGGTCGGTGCGGGCTATTTCATCCACTGGCTGCTGCCGAGCATCCCGTTGCCGGTAGCATTCGCGCTGGCAGCCGTATTGTCGCCGACCGACGCGGTGGCCGTTTCGGCCATTACCCAGGACCGCCTGCCTACGCCATTGATGCACATGCTCCAGGGTGAGGCGTTGATGAACGATGCTTCGGGCCTGGTCACATTCAAGTTCGCCCTGGCTGCCGCCATTACCGGTGTGTTTTCACTGACCGACGCCAGCTTCAGCTTCGCACTGGTAGCGCTCGGCGGCCTGGCTGTGGGGGTGGCGCTGAGTTGGCTGGTCGGCCGCCTGCGTGCCTGGATGATCGGCCGCGGCTGGGACGACCCGGCTACCCATGTGGTGTTCATGCTGCTGCTGCCGTTCGCGGCCTATGTGGTGGCCGAGCGCCTCGGGGTATCGGGCATCCTCTCGGCAGTGGCGGCTGGCATGATGCAGAGCTGGCTCGACCTGCTGCCACGCCAGACCAGTACCCGCCTGCTCAATCGCAGCGTGTGGTCGCTGCTGGAGTTCGCGTTCAACGGCTTGATTTTCCTGCTGCTGGGCTTGCAACTGCCCGACATCGTCAAGGCGGTGGTCAGCCATGAAACCACGCTGTGGCCGACCCTGGCCTGGCGCTGCCTGGACGTGGTCGCCATCTTCGCGACGCTGATCTTGCTGCGGTTCATCTGGGTGCAGAGCATCTGGCGCCTGGTGGGGGTTCTACGCCGCTGGCGGGGCAGGCCTGCGCTGGTGATGTTGCCCACCGCGCGCTCGTGCTGGCTGCTCACGCTGGGCGGTGTGAGAGGGGCTGTCACCCTGGCAGGTGTGATGTCGATCCCGTTGCTGATTGGGGCGGGCAAGGCGTTTCCAGAACGCGACCTGCTGATCTTCATTGCCGCCGGTGTCATCCTGCTGTCGTTGATCAGCGCCTGTGTCGCGTTGCCGCTTTTGCTGCGCGGGGTGAGCAAAAGCCCTGACGAGCGCATGCAGCAAGAGGTACATGAGGCCTGGCGACGCACCGCTGAGGCTGCGATTCACGCCTTGGAGGCCGAGGAGGTGGTCGATGCCAACGCCCCGCAGGATGCCGCCCAGGCCACACTGGCCACGGAGTTGAAAGCTCGGCTGATGGCCGAGTATCGCGATCAGCTGGACCGGCACAACGACAGCGAAGAGGCCAGGGCCCTGGCCGAGCAAATGGACCTGCTCGAGCGCCGCCTGCGCTTGCGTGCGCTGCGGGCCCAGCGCCTGGAACTGTACAACCTGCACCGCCAGCACCTGCTCGGTGACGAGGTGGTGCGGCATGTGCTGGGCGAGTTGGACATGAGCGAGGCTAACCTGGGCCAGGTCAAGTGAGCTGGCCCCGTCTCGCGTAAAGGCTTCAGCGCGCGTGCATGAACGCGCGAATTCGCTCGGCTGCCTCGATGCATTCGGACAGTGGGGCGACCAGTGCCATGCGCACGCGTCCGGCGCCGGGATTTACCTCATCCACTTCACGGGACAGGTACGAGCCTGGTACCACGGTCACGTGCTCGGCCTCGAACAGATCGCGCGTGAAGTCGACATCGCTACCCGGTACCTTGGCCCACAGGTAGAAACTGCCGTCCGGGCGTTGCACGTCCAGTACCGGTTCAAGGACAGCCAGCACGGCGTCGTACTTGGCGCGGTACTGGTCGCGGTTGGCGCGCACATGCGCCTCGTCCTCCCAGGCGGCGATGCTGGCCAGCTGTGTCTGCACCGGCATGGCGCAGCCATGGTAGGTGCGGTACAGCAGGAACGGCTTGATGATGTCGGCATCGCCGGCGACGAAGCCCGAGCGCAGACCCGGCAGGTTCGAACGCTTGGACAGGCTGTGGAATACCACGCAGCGCTTGAAATCGCGACGTCCCAGCTCCGCGCAGGCCGTCAGCAGCCCCGGGGGCGGTGCATCTTCATCGAAATACAACTCGCTGTAGCATTCGTCGGCGGCGATCACAAAGTCGTGCGCATCGGCCAGCGCGATCAACTTCTTCAAGGTGTCCATCGGCACCAGGGCGCCGGTGGGGTTGCCGGGTGAACACAGGAACAGGACCTGGCAACGGGCCCAGACGTGGTCGGGCACCGCGTCGAAGTCGGGGTTGAAGCCATTGCTTTCCAGGCATGGCAGGTAATGCGGGGTGGCGCCGGCCAGCAGCGCAGCCCCTTCATAGATCTGGTAGAACGGGTTGGGGCTCAACACCAGGCCATCGGCATCACGGTCGACCACCGCCTGGGTAAAGGCGAACAGCGCTTCGCGGGTGCCGTTCACGGGCAGGATATGACGTTCGGCATCCAGCCAACCAGCCGGCACGCCAAAGCGTCGCTCGCACCACTGCCCGATGGCCTGGCGCAAGGCAGGCAGGCCCAGGGTGCTGGGGTATACCGCCAGCTTGTCGAGATTGTCGGCCATCGCTTGGGCCACGAAGGGTGGCGAGGCGTGCTTGGGCTCGCCGATCGACAGGGCAATGGCGCGCTTGTCAGCAGCGGGTGTAACGCTACCCAGCAGGGCACGCAGCTTTTCGAAAGGGTAGGGCTGAAGCTGGCTCAAGGCAGGATTCATTGGCGCAAGGTCTCGTCAATCATGTCGTCAAAAGGTCACGCGGGCAGGGCTGGCGCTGGCCTGCCCTGCTTGCAGTTGTTGCACGATGGCTTCCTGCAGGCGGCTGCACAGTTGCGGGTCGGACAGTGGCTGGTTGTCGGCATCGGTGATGAAGAACACGTCCTCCACCCGCTCGCCCAAGGTGGCAATCTTGGCGTTCTGCAACGACAGGTCGAACTCCAGGAAGATGCGCCCCAGCCGCGCCAGCAGGCCCGGCCGGTCGGGCGCGGTGATTTCGAGAATGGTCACCGGGCGCTGGGCGTCGTTGAGGATGGTCACCTGCGGCGGGAAGTCGAAGTGCTTGAGTTGGCGCGGCACCCGACGCTGGATGATCGTGGGGTAGTCCTCGGGGTTGCGCAGGGCCTCGGTCAGGCCGTCGCGAATCTGCCTGACCCGTTGCGGGTTGTCGCCGATCGCACCACCGTCGTTATCCAGCACGATGTAGGTGTCCAGGGTGAACTGGCTGCTGGAGGTGATGATGCGGGCGTCGTGGATGTTCAGGTTCAACTGCGACATGGCCGCCACCGTCACGGCGAAGAAATCGTGCTGGTCAGGGGCATAGATGAAGATCTGGGTCCCGCCTTCGAATTCGCGCTGGGTGGTTTCCTTGATCAACACCAGCGGGCCGCCGTCAGCCGGCTGTTGCAGGATGGCGTCGGTGTGCCAGGCTACGTCGGAGGCGGTGTGTTTGAGGAAGTAATCATCCCCCAGCTGAGACCACAACTGCTCCACGTCATCCGGGTCGGTGCCTTCGCGCACCAGCGTGTCCAGTGCCGAGGACTGGGTCTGGCGAATCTGCTCCTCACGATCGAGCGGGTTTTCAAGCCCACGGCGCAGGGCACGCTTGGTCTCGGTGTACAACTGGCGCAACAGGCTGGCTCGCCACGAATTCCACAAGGTGGGGTTGGTGGCGTTGATATCCGCCACTGTCAGCACATAGAGGTAGTCCAGCCGCGTTTCGTCCCCTACGTGCAGGGCGAAGTCGTTGATCACTTGCGGGTCGGACAAGTCCTTGCGCTGGGCAGTGGTGGACATGACCAGGTGGTTCTGCACCAGCCAGGCGATCAACCGGCTGTCCCAGGCAGGGAGCTGGTGGCGCTCGCAGAACTTGAGGGCATCGACCGCGCCGAGTTCGGAGTGATCGCCCTGACGGCCCTTGCCAATGTCGTGGTAGAGCCCGGCCAGGTAGATCAGCTCAGGCTTGGGCAAGCGGCCCATGAGCTTGCTGGCCAGCGGGAATTTCTCCGACACCGGCGTGTACTGCAACTTGCGCAGGTGCTTGATCAGGTTGAGGGTGTGGGCATCGACGGTATAGATGTGGAACAGGTCATGCTGCATCTGCCCGACGATCAGCCCGAACTCCGGCAGGTAGCGCCCGAGGATGCCGTACCGGTTCATGCGCCGCAGGTTGCGATGAATACCGATTTCACACTTGAACAGCTCGATGAACAAACTGGTGTTGCGGATATCGTTGCGGAAGGTGTCGTCGATCAGGTGCCGATGCTCGCGCAGCAGGCGTACCGTATCGGCACGCACGCCCTTGATTTCCGGGTGCTGGGCCATCAGCACGAACATCTCCAGCATGGCGAACGGCGTGCGCTTGAACACGTTCGGGCGCACGGCCTCGATGTAGCCGTCATGCAGGCGGAAGCGTGCATTGAGCGGTTGGGTGGTGCCGCTGTCGTCGTCGGCGAGAATGACTTCCTCAAAATGCTGGATGATCAGGTCGCACAATTGACTGATGCTCATCACCACCCGGTAGTACTGCTGCATGAACTGCTCAATGGCACGCTTGGGGTTTTCGTCGCTGTAGCCCAGCAGGGCGGCGATGCTGCGCTGGTGGTCGAACAGCAGGCGGTCCTCGGCACGGCCGGCGAGCATGTGCAGGGCGTAACGCACCCGCCACAGGAAGTCCTGGGAGGAGGCCAGGAGCGCGTTCTCGCTTTCCAGCAGGAAGCCTTCGCCGGCCAGGGCATGCAGGTTCAGGGTGCCGTACTGGCGGCGCGCCACCCACAGCACGGTCTGGATGTCCCGCAGCCCGCCAGGCGAACCCTTGACGTTGGGCTCGAGGTTGTACTCGGTGTCGTTGTACTTGTGGTGACGCGCCTGCAGCTCGGCGCGCTTGGCCAGGAAGAACTCGCGGCTCGGCCACATGTGCGCCGTGCTGGTGACCTCGAGCATGCGCTGGCGCAGGGCTTCCGGGCCGGCGATGGTGCGGCTCTCCATCATGTTGGTGATGATGGTGAGGTCGGCGCGGGCCTGTTCGGCACACTCGTCGACGGTGCGCACGCTCTGGCCGACCTCCAGGCCGATGTCCCACAGCAGGGTCAGAAAGCGCTCGATGGCGTCGCGATACCGCTCATGCTCGGCATCACCCAGCAGGATGAGCAGGTCGATGTCCGAGTGCGGGTGAAGCTCACCACGCCCGTAGCCGCCGACCGCCACCAGGGAAATGCCGTCCTGCGCGCCCCAGTCGAACTGGTTCCAGGCCTGCTGCAGGACGTTGTCCACCAGCCAGGCCCGGGCCTGGATCAGTGGGCGGATGGCGTGGCCTGCGCGAAAGCGTCTGTCCAGCACCTCGCCCGCCTGGCGAATGGCCTTCTTGAAGGCGGGTATGGGGCTGGCCTTGAGGGCCAGTTCCGCCTGGAACTGACCACGGTCGAACAGTTCGGGGTCGAGCTGGGGCATGGGGTCAGGTTCCTGTCATCGAAGGCTGCTAGGGTGGCTCAGGCCGAAGTGCGGGCGATGGTGTCGTCCTTGCGCAGGGTGAAGATCTCGTACCCGGTCGCCGTGACCACCAGGGTATGCTCCCACTGCGCCGAGAGCTTGCGGTCCTTGGTGATCGCGGTCCAGCCATCGCCCAGCACCTTGGTGTCGGCCTTGCCCTGGTTGATCATCGGCTCGATGGTGAAGGTCATGCCTTCCTTGAGTTCCATGCCAGTGCCGGCGCGGCCGTAATGGAGGATCTGCGGCTCTTCGTGGAACACCTTGCCGATGCCATGACCGCAGAACTCGCGCACCACCGAGAAGCCGTTCTTCTCGGCGTGCTTCTGGATGACTTCGCCGATGTCGCCCAGGCGGCAGCCCGGCTTGACCAGCTCGATGGCCTTGTACAGGCATTCCTGGGTGACCTGGGACAGGCGCTCGGCCCATACCGGCACGGTGCCGACGTGGAACATGCGGCTGGTGTCGCCGTGGTAGCCGTCCTTGATCACCGTGATGTCGATGTTCAGGGTATCGCCATTTTTCAGGGGCTTGTCATTGGGGATACCGTGACAGACCACGTGGTTGATGGACGTGCAGATCGACTTTGGGTAGCCCTTGTAGTTGAGCGGCGCCGGGATGGCCTGCTGGACGTTGACGATGTAGTCGTGGCACAGGCGATCGAGCTCTTCGGTGGTGACACCGGGCTTGACATGCTCCTCGATCATTTCCAGCACTTCGGCCGCCAGGCGGCCGGCGATGCGCATCTTCTCGATGTCTTCTGCAGTCTTGATGGTGACGGTCATTACAGGCTCTCTACTCGGCGCCGCAGGCGGCGCGTTCAAATCGGGAAAGGCGTCATTCTATCAGAGGTGCGGGCTCGTAGCGGCACGCTGCCCTTGCAAAGGCATCCCTCCAACCGCCCTGGCCGTGCGCTGGCGCCCATGCCCTGCCGTCCGGCGATTGGGGGGTGAGTTTCGTGTTTTGTTTACGCGCAGCCTGTGGTATAACATGCGCCGCTTTCGGAGCCAGCTCCGTCTGCATCCAAACCCACACACGTGTCGACACGATGGCCTGGGTGCCCCGAGCTTCAGGGTTCGCGGGTTGGTCATTGGGATACGTGGAGGCCCAACCCGACTTATCAAGGAACTATCATGTCCCAAGTCAACATGCGCGATATGCTGAAGGCCGGTGTGCACTTCGGCCACCAGACCCGTTACTGGAACCCGAAAATGGGCAAGTACATTTTCGGTGCGCGCAACAAGATCCACATCGTCAACCTGGAAAAAACCCTGCCGATGTTCAACGACGCTCTGTCGTTCGTAGAGCGCCTGGCCCAGGGCAAGAACAAGATCCTGTTCGTCGGCACCAAGCGTTCCGCCGGCAAGATCGTCGCCGAGCAAGCTGCTCGCTGCGGTTCGCCGTACGTTGACCACCGTTGGTTGGGCGGCATGCTGACCAACTACAAGACCATCCGTGCTTCGATCAAGCGTCTGCGCGACCTGGAAACTCAGGCCGAAGATGGCACCTTTGCCAAGCTGACCAAGAAAGAAGCCCTGATGCGCTCCCGCGATCTGGAAAAACTGGACCGCAGCCTGGGCGGCATCAAGGACATGGGCGGTCTGCCTGACGCTCTGTTCGTCATCGACGTTGATCACGAGCGCATCGCGATCACCGAAGCCAACAAACTGGGTATCCCGGTCATTGGTGTTGTCGATACCAACAGCAGCCCGGAAGGTGTTGACTACATCATCCCAGGTAACGATGACGCCATTCGCGCTATCGAGCTGTACATGACTTCCATGGCTGACGCTGTCATCCGTGGCCGCAACAATGTTGCTGGCGGCACCGAAGTCTACGCTGAAGAAGCGGCTGCACCTGCTGCCGAGTAATAGACGCTAGCGTCGACTTGGCACGCGAAAAGGGGGCTATGCCCCCTTTTTGCCACCTTGAAATCCTGCTGTCGACAGCCGTCCCTTCCATGGGCATGCAGGCACAGACAGCGGATTAGCAGAATTGAACGCCCGTCACAAACGGGTGGAATGGTTGAAAAACTTTCCAAGAGGATTTTGAAATGGCAGCAATTACTGCAGCGCTGGTCAAAGAACTGCGCGAGCGTACCGGCGAAGGCATGATGGATTGCAAGAAAGCCCTGGAAAAGGCTGGCGGCGACATCGAAAAAGCCATTGACGACATGCGTGCCTCGGGCGCCATCAAGGCCGCCAAGAAGGCTGGCAACGTGGCTGCCGAAGGCGCGATCGCCGTCAAGACCGACGGCAAGGCCGCCGTACTGCTGGAAGTGAACTCGCAGACCGACTTCCTGGCCCTGCAAGACGACTTCAAGAACTTCGTCGCCGAAAGCCTGGAAGAAGCCTTCGCCCAGAAGCTGACCGACGCCGCTCCGCTGATCGCCTCGCGTGAAGCTGCCCGTGAAGCCCTGGTCGCCAAGTGCGGCGAAAACGTCAACATCCGTCGCCTGGTGCGCGTGGAAGGCGACGTAGTCGGCGCCTACCTGCACGGCAACAAGATCGGTGCTGTCGTTGTCCTGAAAGGCGGTGACGTCGAGCTGGCCAAGAACATCGCCATGCACGTTGCAGCGTCCAACCCCGAGTTCCTGGACTCGTCGGAAATCTCCGCCGAAGCCATCGAGCGCGAGAAGGGTGTCTTCCTGCAGCTGAACGCCGACAAGATCGCCGGCAAGCCGGAAAACATCGTTGAAAACATGATCAACGGCCGCATCACCAAGTTCAAGGCTGAAGCCTCGCTCAAAGAGCAGGCGTTCGTCATGAACCCGGAAGTCAAGGTCGGCGAACTGGCTAAGAAAGCCGGTGCTGAAATCGTTTCCTTCACCTACTTCAAGGTTGGCGAAGGCATCGAGAAGCCAGTCGACGACTTCGCTGCTGAAGTTGCCGCACAGGTTGCTGCTGCCAAGCAGTAAGACAGCCCCGTCTGTCGCCCCAAAGAGGCTGCCCGCTCACGCGCGCAGCCTCTTTGTCAAAGCGGCGAGGCGTTTACACAACGCTGCCGCCGCTGGCGCCGAAACGGTGCCACGCTACAGTTAGCAGGCTGCAAACAGCCCGCACGAATTTTCTACAGTACGCCGCAGGAGAGACTCGCAATGGCTCAGCAGGTGAGTGGTCGCCAACCTCGCTATAAACGCATTTTGCTCAAACTTAGCGGCGAGGCCCTGATGGGCTCCGAAGACTTCGGGATCGACCCGAAGGTGCTCGATCGCATGGCCCTGGAAGTCGGGCAGCTGGTCGGTATCGGTGTGCAGGTCGGCCTGGTCATCGGTGGTGGCAACCTGTTCCGAGGGGCCGCACTGAGCGCCGCCGGCATGGATCGCGTCACCGGCGACCACATGGGGATGCTGGCCACCGTGATGAACGCCCTGGCCATGCGCGATGCGCTGGAGCGCTCGAACATCCCGGCACTGGTCATGTCGGCCATCTCCATGGTAGGCGTCACCGATCACTATGACCGTCGCAAAGCGATTCGCCACCTCAACTCCGGGGATGTGGTAATTTTCTCCGCCGGTACCGGCAACCCGTTCTTTACCACCGACTCGGCAGCCTGCCTGCGGGCCATCGAAATCGATGCCGACGTGGTGCTCAAGGCGACCAAGGTCGATGGTGTGTACACTGCCGATCCATTCAAGGACCCGCATGCCGAGAAGTTCGATCGCCTGACCTATGACGAGGTCCTGGATCGTAAGCTCGGCGTGATGGACTTGACCGCAATCTGCCTGTGCCGTGACCACGGCATGCCATTGCGGGTATTCAACATGAACAAGCCAGGCGCTCTGCTGAACATCGTGGTGGGCGGCGCTGAAGGCACTCTGATCGAGGAAGGCCAAGCATGATCAACGACATCAAGAAAGACGCGCAGGAGCGCATGACCAAGTCCATCGAGGCCCTGGGCCGCAACCTGGCGGCCATCCGCACCGGTCGCGCGCACCCAAGCATTCTGGACAGCGTCAAGGTCACTGCCTGGGGTAGCGAGATGCCGCTGAACCAGGTCGCTGCGATCAGCGTCGAGGACGCGCGCACCCTGAAGATCGTCGCTCACGACAAGAACCTGAGCGCTGCTATCGAGAAGGCCATCCTGACCTCCGACCTCGGCCTCAACCCATCGAGCGCCGGCACCACCATCCGTGTGCCGATGCCTGCCCTGACCGAAGAAACCCGCAAGGGCTACACCAAGCAGGCCAGCGGCGTTGCCGAAGACGCCAAGGTCGCCGTGCGCAACGTGCGTCGTGACGCCCTGGCGGACTTGAAGAAGCTGACCAAGGACAAGGCCATCAGCGAAGACGAAGAGCGCCGCGCCGCCGATGACATCCAGAAGCTGACGGACAAGTTCGTCGCCGAGGTGGATGCAGCCTTCAAAGCCAAGGAAAAGGACCTGATGGCCGTCTAAGGCCAGGTTTTTTTTAATGGAAAAGACCAAGCCAGCGGTGCCTCCCTCGGTGCCGCGTCACGTCGCGATCATCATGGACGGCAACAACCGCTGGGCGAAACGACGCTTGTTGCCTGGCGTTGCCGGGCACAAGGCGGGTGTCGATGCCGTGCGTGCAGTCATCGAAGTCTGCGCCGAGGCCGGCGTCGAAGTGCTGACCCTCTTTGCCTTCTCCAGTGAGAACTGGCAGCGCCCTGCCGATGAGGTCGGTGCGTTGATGGAGTTGTTCTTCTCGGCGCTGCGCCGCGAGGCGCGTCGCTTGAACGACAACAACATCAGCCTGCGCATCATCGGTGACCGCTCCCGCTTTCACCCGGAACTGCAGGCTGCCATGCGCGAAGCCGAGGCGCTGACCGCAGGCAATAGCCGTTTCATCCTGCAGATCGCCGCCAACTACGGTGGGCAGTGGGACATCGCCCAGGCCGCGCAGCGGCTGGCGCGTGAAGTCCAGGCTGGCCATCTGCGCCCCGATGACATCACCCCAGGGTTGTTGCAGACGTGCCTTGCGACCGGCGAGCAGCCTTTGCCGGACTTGTGCATCCGTACCGGTGGCGAGCATCGCATCAGCAATTTCCTGTTGTGGCAACTGGCCTACGCCGAGTTGTATTTCTCCGACCTTTACTGGCCGGACTTCAAACACGAAGCCATGCGCAGTGCATTGGCTGATTTCGCTTCGCGCCAGCGCCGCTTTGGTAAGACCAGCGAGCAGGTCGAGGCTGGAGCGCGTGCTTAATGCTTAAACAACGCATCATTACCGCGCTGATCCTGTTGCCGATAGCGCTGGGCGGGTTCTTCCTGCTCGAGGGGGGCAACTTCGCCCTGTTCATCGGCCTGGTGGTAACGCTCGGCGCCTGGGAGTGGGCGCGTTTGGCGGGGTTGATGGCTCAGCCGCTGCGTGTCGCCTATGCCCTGGTCGTCGCTGGGGCATTGATGCTGCTGTACATCCTCCCGGAACTGGCCCCCTGGGTGCTTGGGGCGGCCGTCATCTGGTGGGGGCTGGCCACCTGGCTGGTGCTGACCTACCCGCGCACCAGCGAACTGTGGGCCAGTGCCGCCTGCCGGCTGTTGATCGGCCTGCTGGTGTTGCTGCCGGCCTGGCAAGGCCTGGTGCTGCTCAAGCACTGGCCGCTGGGTAACTGGCTGATCCTGTCGGTCATGGCTTTGGTCTGGGCGGCCGACATCGGTGCGTACTTTTCCGGCAGGGCCTTCGGCAAGCGCAAGCTGGCGCCGCAGGTCAGCCCTGGCAAGAGCTGGGAAGGCGTCTACGGCGGGTTGGCGGTCAGCCTGGTGATCACCCTGGTGGTGGGTATCAGTCGTGACTGGAGCTTCGGTCAGCTACTGCTCGGCCTGGCAGGCGCTGCACTGGTGGTGATGGCCTCGGTGATCGGAGACCTGACCGAAAGCATGTTCAAGCGCCGCTCGGGCATCAAGGACAGCAGCAACCTACTACCCGGCCACGGTGGCGTGCTCGACCGCATCGACAGCCTGACGGCGGCCATTCCATTGTTCGCCGTGCTGTTGTGGGCGGCCGAATGGGGTGTGATGTGAGCCAGGTGCAACGCATTACCGTACTTGGGGCGACCGGCTCCATCGGCCTGAGCACCCTGGACGTGATCGCCCGCCATCCTGAGCGCTATCAGGCCTTCGCCTTGACCGGCTACACGCGCATCGAGGAGCTGTTGGCCCTGTGCGTGCGGCATCGCCCGGCCTATGCCGTGGTGCCGAGCGCTGAGGCGGCGGGGCGCCTGCGTGCGGGCCTGAAGGCGGCAGGGTGCGCTACCGAAGTGCTGGAAGGCGAGGCCGGGTTGTGCCAGGTAGCCTGTGCTAGTGAAGTGGATGCGGTCATGGCCGCCATCGTCGGCGCGGCAGGCCTGCGGCCGACCTTGGCGGCCGTACAGGCCGGCAAGAAAGTGCTGCTGGCCAACAAGGAAGCGCTGGTCATGTCCGGCGCCCTGTTCATGGACGCCGTGCGCCAGTCGGGTGCGGTGTTGCTGCCCATCGACAGCGAGCACAACGCCATCTTCCAGTGCATGCCCAGCGACTACGGGCGCGGGTTGAGCGCTGTGGGGGTGCGCCGCATTCTGCTGACGGCCTCGGGTGGGCCGTTCCGTCAGACATCGACCGAGGCCTTGCTGGACGTCACACCTGAACAGGCGTGCGCCCACCCGAACTGGTCGATGGGGCGCAAGATTTCCGTCGACTCGGCGAGCATGATGAACAAGGGCCTGGAGTTGATCGAGGCCTGCTGGCTGTTCGATGCGCCGCCAAGCCTGGTCGAGGTGGTGGTGCACCCGCAAAGCGTGATCCACTCGCTGGTCGATTACGTCGACGGTTCGGTGCTGGCGCAGTTGGGTAATCCGGACATGCGTACCCCCATCGCCAATGCGCTGGCCTGGCCGGAGCGAATCGATTCCGGGGTGGCCCCGCTGGACCTGTTCAGCATTGCTCGCCTGGATTTCGAGGCGCCCGATGAGCAGCGTTTCCCCTGTCTGCGCCTGGCGCGACAGGCGGCGCAGGTGGGCAACAGCGCCCCTGCCGTGCTCAATGCGGCCAACGAAATGGCGGTGCAGACGTTCCTCCAGGGCCGTATCCGCTTCCCGGAGATCGCGAGTATGATCGAACAGGTACTGGACCAGGAGCCCGTGGTGCCGCTGACTTCGCTGGAGGCAGTGTTTGCCGCCGACCAGCGAGCGCGCGAGCTGGCCTGGGCCTGGCTGCACCGCAACGGCCGCTGAGGCTGGCTGGCCCGGTTATCGACAACAGCACCCCCACTGACCCATTGCTCATCATTCGGAGATGGACATGACAGCGCTCTACATGATTATTGGTACGCTCGTCGCCTTGGGTGTGCTGGTCACCTTCCACGAGTTCGGCCACTTCTGGGTGGCGCGTCGCTGTGGCGTGAAAGTGCTGCGTTTCTCGGTGGGCTTCGGTACGCCGCTGGTGCGCTGGCATGATCGTCAGGGTACCGAGTTCGTCATCGCAGCCATTCCGCTGGGCGGCTACGTGAAGATGCTCGACGAGCGCGAAGGCGATGTGCCCCCTGCGCTGGTGGGCCAATCGTTCAATCGCAAGCCGGTCGGCCAGCGCATCGCGATCGTTGCCGCCGGGCCGGTCGCCAACTTCCTGCTGGCCATCTTCTTCTTCTGGGTATTGGCAATGCTTGGCAGCCAGCAGATCCGGCCGGTCATCGGCACCGTCGAGACGGGTAGCCTGGCGGCGGCTGCAGGGCTGACGGCCGGCCAGGAGATCGTCTCGGTGGACGGCAAGCCGACCAACGGCTGGTCGGCAGTCAATCTGCAGTTGGTGCGCCGCCTGGGTGAGAGTGGCACGCTGAACATCGGTGTGCGCGATGAGGGCAGCAGTGCCGAGCAACAGCGCCAGGTGAAACTCGACCAGTGGTTGAAAGGTGCCGATGAGCCTGATCCGATTCGCTCGCTGGGCCTTGAACCCTGGCGCCCGGCCATCGTGCCGGTGCTGGCCGAGATCGATCCCAAGGGGCCGGCCGCGGCTGCAGGCTTGAAAACCGGTGACCGGTTGCTGGGCGTCGGCGGCCAGTCGGTGAGCGAATGGCAGCAGGTGGTCGATAGCGTGCGCGCGCGGCCCGGCGCCCAGGTGGTAGTGCGTCTGGAGCGTGACGGTGCGCCGCTGGACATACCGGTGACGCTGGGCGCGAAGGGCGAAGGTGAGGCCGCTGCAGGCTACCTGGGAGCGGGCGTCAAGGGCGGTCAATGGCCGGCCTCGATGCTGCGCGAAGTCAGCTATGGGCCGGTGGAGGCGGTGGGTGAAGGCCTGTCGCGCACCTGGAACATGAGCGTGCTCACGCTCCAGTCACTGAAGAAAATGCTGTTCGGTGAGCTCTCGGTAAAAAACTTGAGTGGACCGATAACCATTGCTAAAGTGGCGGGCGCTTCAGCCCAGTCCGGCGTGGGGGAGTTCCTGAATTTCCTGGCCTACCTGAGCATAAGCCTGGGGGTTCTTAACCTGCTGCCCATCCCGGTACTGGATGGGGGGCACTTGCTGTTCTACCTGGTTGAATGGGCGCGCGGTCGTCCGTTGTCTGATCGGGTACAAGGTTGGGGGGTCCAGATCGGTATCAGTTTGGTCTTGGGGGTGATGCTGCTCGCCCTGATCAACGATCTGGGTCGACTATAAAAGCTTCGCTCAATTGCGAAACCTGTCGTTCATGACGGCAGGTTGTTTATTGCCAGTTGGAATAAAAGGACTTCATGAAACGTCTGTTGCTAACTGCGGTGCTCTCCGCACTGATGATCGCTGAAGTTCACGCCGAGTCCTTCACCATCTCCGATATCCGCGTCAACGGCCTGCAGCGGGTTTCCGCGGGCAGTGTCTTCGGTGCCTTGCCCCTCAATGTGGGCGACCAGGCCGATGACCGGCGCCTGGTGGAGTCGACCCGCTCGCTGTTCAAGACCGGGTTTTTCCAGGACATCGAGCTGAACCGTGATGGCAACGTGCTGATCATCAATGTGGTCGAGCGCCCGTCGGTGTCGAGCATCGAGATCGAAGGCAACAAGGCGATCAGTACCGAAGACCTGATGAAGGGCCTGAAGCAATCGGGCTTGGCCGAAGGCGAGATCTTCCAGCGTGCCACCCTCGAAGGCGTGCGTAACGAGCTGCAGCGCCAGTACGTGGCCCAGGGCCGTTACTCGGCCGAGGTCGACGCCGAGGTGGTGCCGCAGCCGCGCAACCGTGTGGCCCTGAAGATCAAGATCAACGAAGGCACCGTCGCTGCCATCCAGCACATCAACATCGTTGGCAACAACGTGTTCGATGACGACACCCTGGGGCAGCTGTTCGAGCTCAAGACGACTAACTGGTTGTCCTTCTTCAAGAACGACGACAAGTATGCCCGTGAAAAACTGTCCGGTGACCTGGAACGTCTGCGTTCCTACTACCTGGACCGCGGCTACATCAACATGGACATCGCGTCCACCCAGGTGTCCATCACGCCTGACAAGAAGCACGTCTACATCACCGTCAACATCAACGAAGGCGAGAAATACACCGTCCGTGACGTGAAGCTCTCCGGTGACCTCAAGGTGCCGGAAGACCAGATCAAGTCGCTGCTGCTGGTGCAGCCGGGCCAGGTGTTCTCGCGCAAGGTGATGACCAGCACGTCCGAGCTGATCACCCGTCGCCTGGGTAACGAAGGCTATACCTTCGCCAACGTCAACGGCGTGCCTCAGCCAAACGACCAGGATCACACCGTGGACATCATGTTCGTGGTCGATCCGGGCAAGCGTGCCTACGTCAACCGCATCAACTACCGCGGCAACACCAAGACCGAAGACGAAGTGCTGCGCCGCGAAATGCGTCAGATGGAAGGCGGCTGGGCATCGACCTACCTGATCGACCAATCCAAGACCCGCCTTGAGCGCCTGGGCTTTTTCAAGGACGTGAACGTCGAGACCCCGCCGGTACCGGGTACCGACGACCAGGTCGACGTGAACTACAGCGTCGAGGAGCAGGCCTCCGGTTCGATCACCGCCAGCGTCGGCTTTGCCCAGAGCGCAGGCCTGATCCTGGGTGGCTCGATCAGCCAGAGCAACTTCCTGGGTACCGGTAACAAGGTGTCCGTTGGCCTGACCCGGTCCGAGTACCAGTCGCGATACAACTTCGGTTTCGTTGATCCCTACTTCACTGCCGATGGCGTGAGCCTGGGTTACAACGCCTTCTACCGCAGCACCGACTATGACGACCTCGACGTCGACGTGGCGAGCTATGCGGTGGACAGCCTGGGTGCCGGTGTGAGCCTGGGTTACCCGATCAGCGAGACGTCGCGCCTGACCTATGGGTTGAGCGTGCAGCAGGACAAGCTGAAGACGGGTAAGTACACCGTCGGTGAGATCTTTGATTTCATTGACAAGGAAGGCAGTAACTTCACCAACTTCAAAGCATCGATTGGTTGGTCCGAGTCGACCTTGAACAAGGGTGTACTGGCGACGCGGGGCCATTCTCAAAGCTTGAGCCTTGAGACCACGATCCCTGGTAGTGACTTGTCGTTCTACAAGCTCGATTACCGCGGCCAGTTGTTCAAGCCACTCAGCCAGAACTACACCTTGCGTCTGCACACAGAACTCGGCTATGGCGATGGCTTTGGGGGTACCTCTGGCTTGCCGTTCTATGAAAACTATTACGCGGGTGGTTTCAACTCTGTTCGCGGTTTCAAGGACAGTAGCCTCGGTCCCCGCAGTACTCCAAGTAAAGGGGTTGGCGAAGTTGGTCACAGACCAGGCACCATCCGCGACCCCGACCAAGACCCGCTTCCATTCGGTGGCAACGTCCTGGTTCAAGGCGGCGTCGAGTTGCTGTTCCCGCTGCCGTTCGTCAAGGACCAGCGGTCCCTGCGTACCTCGGTCTTCTGGGACGTGGGTAACGTATTCGACACCAACTGCGGTAAAAAACCGGACTGCGCTAAGGTCGGTTTCTCCGACATGGCCAGTTCGGTCGGTCTTGGCGTGACGTGGATCACGGCCTTGGGCCCGTTGAGCTTCAGCCTGGCGATGCCGATCAAGAAGCCGGACGAGGCAGACACCCAGGTGTTCCAATTCTCTCTGGGCCAGACCTTCTAAGGTCGGCCCTTGCTTAACGACAACGGTTTATCCAGGAGTTCATCGTGCGCAAGTTGACCCAAATGGCCGTAGTGGCCGCGGCGCTGGTCGCCACCCCGGCTTTCGCCGAAATGAAGGTTGCCGTTCTGAACTATCAGATGGCCCTGCTCGAGTCCGATGCCGCCAAGAAGTACGCCGTGGATGCCGAAAAGAAGTTCGGCCCTCAGCTGACCAAGCTCAAGGGCCTGGAGAGCAGCGCCAAGGGCATCCAGGATCGCCTGATCAAAGGCGGCGACAAGATGCAGCAGCAGGAGCGTGAGCGCCTGGAGCTCGAGTTCAAGCAAAAGGCCCGCGACTTCCAGTTCCAGTCCAAGGAGCTGAACGAAGCCAAGGCCGTTGCCGACCGCGACATGCTCAAGCAGCTCAAGCCCAAGCTGGACGGCGCTGTCGAGGAAGTGATCAAGAAGGGCGGTTACGACCTGGTGCTCGAGCGCGGTGCGGTCATTGATGTCAAGCCTCAGTACGACATCACCCGCCAGGTTATCGAGCGTATGAACCAAGCCCGTTGATATGACCGTGACCATGACGCTTGGCCAACTGGCCGAGACCCTCGGGGCCACCCTCAAGGGTCCCGAGACGCTGCAGATCACAGGCCTTGCCACCTTGCAGGAGGCCGGGCCGGGTCAGTTGAGCTTTCTTGCCAACCCGCAGTACCGCAAGTACCTGGACCAGAGCCAGGCGGCTGCCGTGCTGCTCAAGGCGGCCGATGCCGAGGCGTTCGCCGGTCATGCCCTGATCGTTGCCGACCCCTACCTGGCGTATGCCCGCATTTCCCACCTGTTCGACCCCAAACCCAAGGCTGTGGCGGGGATTCACCCCAGCGCCGTGGTGGCCGGCGATGCCCAGGTGGATGCGACGGCCAGTGTCGGGCCTTTCGCGGTCGTTGAAAGCGGTGCGCGTATCGGCGCCCATGTCACCATCGGCGCCCATTGCTTCATCGGTGCCCGCTGCGTGATCGGCGAAGGGGGCTGGCTGGCGCCGCGGGTCACGCTGTATCACGATGTCACCATCGGCAAGCGAGTGGTTATCCAGTCCGGCGCAGTGATCGGTGGTGAAGGCTTTGGCTTTGCCAACGAAAAAGGCGTGTGGCGCAAGATTGCCCAGATTGGCGGTGTGAGCATCGGTGACGATGTGGAGATCGGTGTGAACACGGCCGTGGACCGTGGCGCGCTGTCCGACACCTGTATCGCCGACGGCGTCAAGCTCGACAACCAGATCCAGATTGCCCACAACGTGCAGATCGGGGAGCATACGGCCATGGCTGCGTGCGTGGGCATCTCCGGCAGCACACGTATCGGCAAGCATTGCACCATCGCCGGTGGCGTAGGCATGGTCGGTCATATCGATGTTTGCGACAACGTTTTCGTGTCCGGGATGACCATGGTGACCCGCTCGATCACCGAGCCGGGTGGCTATTCTTCCGGTACTGCCATGCAGCCTCTGGCTGACTGGCGCAAGAGCGCCGCGCGCATCCGCCACCTGGACGACATGGCCAAGCGTCTCCAGCAGCTGGAAAAACGCGTCGATACCGTGACCTCAGGTGGGCAGCCGACATCAGAAGGCTGATACCATTTCCTGAGCAAGAGTGAACAGTCGCTAGCTGGCTCCTCTTTGGATTGCAAAAGGAGCGTGTGGTCAGCACCTGCGCTCCCTATTCTTATACAGGCTTCCCCCCCGAAATGATGGACATCAACGAGATTCGCGAATACCTGCCTCACCGTTACCCGTTCCTGCTGGTGGACCGCGTGACGGATCTGGATTACGAGGCCCAGAGCATTCGTGCCTACAAGAATGTCAGCATCAACGAGCCATTCTTCAACGGCCACTTCCCGGCGCACCCCATCATGCCCGGCGTCCTGATCATCGAAGCCATGGCCCAGGCGGCCGGCATTCTCGGTTTCAAGATGCTCGATGCCAAACCTGCCGACGGCACCTTGTACTACTTCGTCGGCTCCGACAAGCTGCGTTTCCGTCAGCCGGTGCTGCCGGGTGACCAGCTGGTGCTGGAAGCGAAGTTCCTGAGCCGCAAGAGCATGATCTGGAAGTTCGAATGCCGTGCCCTGGTCGACGGCAAGGCAGTATGCTCGGCCGAAATCACCTGTGCGGAACGCTCCCTATGAATTCGATTGATCCTCGGGCCATCATCGACCCTTCGGCCAAGCTGGCCGAAGGCGTCGAGGTGGGCCCTTGGTCGATCGTTGGCCCCGATGTCGAAATCGGGGAGGGCACCGTCATCGGCCCACACGTTGTGCTCAAGGGGCCGACCCGGATCGGCAAGCACAACCGTATCTTCCAGTTTTCCTCGATTGGCGAAGACACCCCGGACCTCAAGTACAAGGGTGAGCCGACTCGCCTTGTGATCGGCGATCACAACGTCATCCGTGAAGGCGTCACGATCCATCGTGGTACCGTGCAGGATCGCGCCGAAACCACCGTTGGCGACCATAACCTGATCATGGCCTATGCCCACATTGGCCATGACAGTGTGATCGGCAGCCACTGCATCCTGGTCAACAACACCGCGCTGGCGGGCCATGTGCATGTGGGCGACTGGGCGATCCTATCCGGGTTCACCCTGGTTCACCAGTATTGCCACATCGGTGCCCATGCGTTTTCCGGCATGGGCACGGCCATCGGCAAGGACGTACCCGCGTTCGTCACCGTTTTCGGCAGCCCCGCCGAAGCGCGCAGCATGAACTTTGAAGGCATGCGCCGCCGTGGTTTCAGCGACGAAGTAATCCATGTGCTGCGTCGCTGCTACAAAATCGTCTACCGCCAGGGCCTGACGGTGGAGGATGCATTGCGCGAACTCGAAGCGCCGGCGGCGCAGCATCCGGAGGTCGAGCTGTTCCGCCAGTCGATCGTGAGTTCGGCCCGCGGCATCACTCGCTGACATGGTCCAGCTTTGCGTAGCCCTGGTCGCGGGTGAAGCCAGCGGCGACATTCTCGGTTCCGGCTTGATGCGCGCCTTGAGGGTGCGCCATCCCGATGTGCGCTTCATCGGGGTCGGTGGCCCGCTCATGGAAGCCGAAGGCCTGCAATCCTACTTCCCCATGGAGCGTTTGGCCGTCATGGGGCTGGTCGAGGTGCTTGGTCGCCTGCGTGAATTGCTCAAGCGTCGCAAGCTGCTGGTCCAGACCCTGATCGAGCAGAAGCCGGACGTGTTCATCGGTATCGATGCGCCCGACTTTACCCTGGAGATCGAACTCAAGCTGCGCCAAGCGGGTATCAAGACCGTTCATTACGTCAGCCCATCAGTGTGGGCATGGCGGCAGAAGCGTGTGTTGAAAATCCGTCAGGGCTGTGACCTGATGCTGACACTGTTGCCGTTCGAGGCCCGCTTCTATGAAGAACAGGGCGTGCCGGTGCGATTCGTCGGCCACCCCCTGGCCGATACCATTGCCCTGCAGGCGGATCGACCCGCAGCGCGCGCCGCCCTGGGGCTGGGCGAGGGTCCGGTGGTCGCCCTGATGCCCGGCAGCCGCGGGGGTGAAGTCGGGCGCCTGGGTGCGTTGTTCCTGGATGCAGCGCAACGTTTGCAGCAGCGGGTGCCGGGGGTGCGCTTCGTGCTGCCCTGTGCCAACGCCGCCCGCCGCGCCCAACTGGAGCAGATGCTCGAGGGTCGCGACTTGCCGCTGGCCCTGCTCGATGGCCGTTCGCACGAGGCGCTGGCCGCCTGTGACGCCGTCCTGATTGCATCGGGTACAGCCACCCTGGAAGCGCTGCTGTTCAAGCGGCCCATGGTGGTTGCCTACCGCCTGGCGCCGCTGACCTACTGGATACTCAAGCGGCTGGTCAAAAGCCCCTACGTGTCCTTGCCCAACCTGCTGGCGCGCCGTGCGCTGGTGCCTGAGTTGCTGCAAGACGCCGCGACTAGCGAAGCGCTGGTCGATGCGCTGCTGCCTTTGCTGCGCGACGGCACCGGACAAACCGACTCGTTCGACGAGATTCACCGCACCTTGCGCCGGGATGCCTCCAACCAAGCCGCCGACGCTGTGCTGGCCCTGCTGGAGAAACGCTGACATGCAGTTCGGTCTGGATTTCAATCTGGTCGAAGACCTGGTCGCCGGCGTCGACGAAGTGGGCCGCGGCCCCCTGTGTGGTGACGTGGTGACGGCTGCCGTGATCCTCGACCCGGCACGCCCAATCCTTGGGCTCAACGACTCGAAGAAGCTAACCCAGGCGCGCCGCGAAGCCTTGTTCGACGAAATTTGCGACAAGGCCCTGAGCTTTTTCATTGCCCGCGCCGCGGTCGAGGAAATCGATCGCCTCAACATTCTGCATGCCACCATGTTGGCCATGCAGCGCGCGGTGGAAGGTTTGCACATCACCCCGAACATGGCCTTGATCGACGGCAATCGCTGCCCGCAGCTGTCGGTGCCATCGGCGTCGGTGGTGCAGGGGGACGCCAAAGTGCCTGCGATCGCGGCGGCTTCGATCCTGGCCAAGGTGACGCGTGATCGCGAGATGGGCGCCTTCGAGCTGATCTACCCCGGCTACGGCATAGGTGCGCACAAAGGCTACCCGACGCCGGTGCACCTGGAGGCGCTGGCACGGCTCGGGCCCACACCCATTCATCGTCGATCGTTTGCGCCCGTGCGTGCCGCCTGGGGTGTGCGTGAGGCTGTGACCGCCTCGCTGATCTGATACCCGCCATTGCGCACCTAAGGGGCTTAGGCCCTGCGGGGCCGGGCTGGGCGGCTTACCCTGGCACGTGCTCAGGTAGCCCTACCGTCGCACGGCGGCAACCGACGCCCAAAACCCCTGCCCAATTGAGCTACAATCGCGCCCTTGTCGTTTAGCACTGCTACAGGATCATTCATGTCGGTTTCCTTCGTTCACCTGCGCGTCCACTCCGAATTCTCGCTGGTCGACGGTCTGGTCCGGATCAAACCGCTGGCCAAGGCGCTGGCCGGGATGAACATGCCTGCGGTGGCGATCACTGACCAGAGCAACATGTGCTCACTGGTCAAGTTCTACAAGGCGGCCATGGGGGCGGGCATCAAGCCGATCTGTGGTGCCGACCTGTGGCTGGCCGGCGAAGATGCACAGGCGCCGCTGTCGCGCATCTGCTTCCTGGCCATGAACCCCCAGGGCTATCGTAACCTGACCGAGCTGCTCTCCCGGGGCTGGACCGAGGGCCAGCGCAATGGCCTGGTCATCATCCAGCGCGACTGGATTGCAGCGGCCAGTGAAGGTCTGATCGCGCTGTCGGCGGGCAAGGAAGGCGACATCGGCATGGCGTTGCTGGGGGGGCGCAGCGAGGAGGCGCAAGCGCTGCTGGAGGACTGGATGACCATGTTCCCCGAGCGCTTTTATGTCGAAGTCCAGCGCACCAGTCGCCCCAGGGATGAAGAGTATGTGCATGCCGCCGTGGCCCTGGCCGATCGGCTGGGTGCGCCGCTGGTGGCCACCAACGATGTGCGTTTCATCAAGCAGACCGATTTCGACGCCCACGAGACCCGGGTGTGCATCGGTGAAGGCTGGACACTGGACGATCCGCGTCGCCCGCGCCTGTACAGCGACCAGCAATACCTGAAGTCGGCCGAAGAAATGGCCGAGCTGTTCAGCGACCTGCCGGACGCCCTGGCCAACACCGTCGAAATCGCCAAGCGCTGCAATATCCAGGTGCAACTGGGCAAGTACTTCCTGCCCGACTTCCCGACGCCCAATGGCATGGGGATCGATGATTACCTGCGGCACGTGTCCCACGAAGGGCTGGAAGAACGCCTGGCGGTGCTGTGGCCGAAAGAGACCACGCCCGACTACGAGCAAAAGCGCCAGGTGTACCTGGACCGCCTCAAGTTCGAGCTGGATATCATCATCCAGATGGGTTTCCCCGGCTACTTCCTGATCGTGATGGACTTCATCAAGTGGGCCAAGAACAATGGCGTACCGGTGGGGCCTGGCCGGGGGTCGGGTGCAGGTTCGCTGGTGGCCTATGTGCTCAAGATCACCGACCTCGACCCACTGGCCTACGACCTGCTGTTCGAGCGCTTCCTGAACCCTGAACGGGTGTCCATGCCCGACTTCGACGTCGACTTCTGCATGGACGGTCGGGACCGGGTGATCGACTACGTGGCAGAGGCCTATGGGCGTAATGCCGTGAGCCAGATCATCACCTTCGGCACCATGGCGGCCAAGGCCGTGGTGCGCGACGTGGCGCGCGTGCAAGGCAAGTCCTACGGCCTGGCCGATCGTCTGTCGAAGATGATTCCGTTCGAAGTGGGCATGACCCTGGAGAAGGCCTACGAGCAGGAAGAAGTTCTGCGCGATTTTCTCAAGGGTGACGAAGACGCTCGTGAAATCTGGGACATGGCCCTGAAGCTCGAAGGCGTCACGCGCGGTACCGGCAAACACGCCGGTGGCGTGGTCATCGCGCCGACCAAGCTCACCGATTTCTCGCCCATCGCCTGCGACGAAGAGGGCGGCGGCCTGATCACCCAGTTCGACAAGGACGACGTGGAGGCGGCGGGCCTTGTGAAGTTCGACTTCCTTGGCCTGCGCACCCTGACCATCATCAAGTGGGCGATGGAGATCATCAACCGTGAGCAGGCCAAGAAAGACCTGCCCGACCTGAACATCGACTTCATCCCGCTCGATGACCGCAAGACCTACGAACTGTTGCAGAAGGCCGAAACCACGGCGGTGTTCCAGCTCGAGTCGCGCGGCATGAAAGAGCTGATCAAGAAGCTCAAGCCCGACTGCCTCGAAGACCTCATCGCCTTGGTGGCATTGTTCCGTCCCGGCCCGCTGCAGTCGGGGATGGTGGACGACTTCATCAACCGTAAGCACGGCCGTGCCGAGCTGGCCTACCCGCATCCGGACTATCAGTACGAAGGCTTGCAGCCGGTGCTGGCGCCGACCTACGGCATCATCCTGTATCAGGAACAGGTGATGCAGATTGCCCAGGTCATGGCCGGTTACACCCTGGGCGGCGCCGACATGCTGCGCCGGGCGATGGGCAAGAAAAAGCCCGAGGAAATGGCCAAGCAGCGTGGCGGTTTCATCGAAGGCTGTGCCAACAATGGAATCGATGGGGATCTTGCAGGCAACATCTTCGACCTGGTAGAGAAGTTCGCAGGCTACGGCTTCAACAAATCTCACTCGGCGGCCTATGGCCTGGTGTCCTATCAGACGGCCTGGCTCAAGACCCACCACCCGGCACCGTTCATGGCGGCGGTGCTGTCGGCGGACATGCACAACACCGACAAGGTGGTGGTGCTGGTCGAGGAAGTGCGCACCATGAAGTTGCGTCTGGATGCGCCAGATGTGAACTTCTCGGACTTCAAGTTCACCGTCAACGACGATGGCCGCATCGTCTATGGCCTAGGCGCGATCAAGGGCGTGGGTGAGGGGCCTGTGGAGGCGATCGTCGAGGCCCGTGCCGAGGGCGGCCCGTTCAAGGACCTGTATGACTTCTGCGAGCGCATCGACCTCAAGCGCGTCAACAAGCGCACCCTCGATGCGCTGGTGCGCAGTGGCGCGCTGGACCGGCTCGGCCCGCACTTTCACGACGAGATCAAGGCCTACCACGCCCACATCGACATCAACCGGGCCATCCTGCTGGCCGCACTGGGCGATGCCATCAAGGCGGCCGAGCAGACGGCCCGCACGGCCGATAGCGGCCACATCGACCTGTTCGGGGGCATGTTCGACGAACCGGACGCCGACGTGTATGCCAGTTACCGCAAGGCGCGGCCACTGACACTCAAGGAGCGGCTCAAGGGCGAGAAGGACACGTTGGGCCTTTACCTCACCGGCCACCCGATCGATGAATACGAGGCTGAAATCCGCCGCTTCGCGCGCCAGCGCATCATCGACCTCAAGCCGTCGCGCGAAACCCAGACCATTGCCGGCATGATCATCGCCCTGCGGGTCATGAAGAACAAAAAGGGCGACAAGATGGGGTTCGTCACCCTGGACGACAGGTCTGGGCGTATCGAGGCCTCGCTGTTTGCCGATGCCTACATCACGGCCCAATCACTGTTGCAGAACGATGCGATGGTGGTGGTCGAAGGTGAGGTCAGCAACGACGATTTCTCGGGTGGCCTGCGGCTGCGGGTCAAGCAGGTGATGACCTTGGAGGATGCCCGCACAAAGCTGGCCGAGAGCCTGCGCCTGAAGGTCGCCCACGAGGCGCTCAAGGGCGATCGCCTCAAGTGGCTGGGTGAGCTGATCACCCGTCACCGCGGCGCCTGCCCGATCACGCTGGAATACACCGGCAGCGATGCCAAGGCCATGCTGCAATTTGGCGACCAGTGGGCCATCGATCCCGCAGACGGGCTGATTCAGACCCTGCGTGACCAGTTCGGACGTGAGAACGTCTTTTTGCAATACCGTTGAGCCGCTCAACATTTAATCTCGACCTGAAGGCGCCTGATCCCTTAAGGTATGGCGCCAAACGGATCAACCGGCCGGCCGCCTGGCCGTAGACCCAAGACGGATGACTATGAACCCGAACTTTCTCGACTTCGAACAGCCGATTGCCGACCTGCAAGCCAAGATCGAAGGCCTGCGCCTGGTAGGCAACGACAATTCGCTGAACATCAGCGATGAAATTGCCCGTCTGCAAGACAAGAGCAATACCCTGACCGAAAGCATTTTCGGCAACCTGACCAGCTGGCAGATCGCTCGCCTGGCACGTCACCCGCGTCGTCCCTACACCCTGGACTACCTGCAGCACATCTTCACCGAATTCGAAGAACTGCACGGCGACCGCCACTTCTCCGACGATGCCGCCATCGTTGGCGGTACCGCACGCCTGGACGGCAAGCCAGTCATGGTCATCGGGCACCAGAAGGGCCGCGAAGTGCGGGAAAAGGTTCGCCGCAACTTCGGCATGCCGCGCCCCGAGGGCTACCGCAAGGCGTGCCGCCTGATGGAAATGGCCGAGCGTTTCCGCATGCCGATCCTGACCTTCATCGACACGCCGGGTGCCTATCCAGGCATCGATGCCGAGGAACGTAACCAGAGCGAGGCCATCGCCTGGAACCTGCGCGTGATGGCGCGCCTGAAGACGCCCATCATCGCCACGGTGATCGGTGAAGGCGGGTCGGGCGGCGCACTGGCCATCGGCGTGTGCGACCAGCTGAACATGCTGCAGTACTCCACCTACTCGGTCATTTCGCCCGAAGGCTGCGCTTCGATCCTGTGGAAGACGGCCGACAAGGCTGCCGATGCCGCCGAGGCCATGGGCATCACGGCTGAGCGCCTCAAGAGCCTGGACATCGTTGACAAGGTCATCCCGGAGCCACTGGGTGGCGCTCACCGTGATCCTGCCGCCATGTCCGAAAGCATCCGCGCCGAGCTGGTGGAGCAGCTGGACATGCTCAGCGGCTTGGACCACGACGCACTGTTGGCTCGCCGTTACGATCGCCTGATGAGCTACGGCGTCTGATCGCCCTCGGGGCCGCCTGTCGGCCCCTCGGGTGAGCCTGTATCCCAGGCTCACCCACATTCGTCACCCAGGTTGATCGAGGCCTCGATGATTGATCTCGCCCCCTGGCTATGCGCCCGTACGTGGTACGTCGCCCTCTCAGGCGGCCTCGATTCCACCGTCCTGCTGCACTGGCTCGCCGCCTACGCCCGTAGCCATCCTGCACCGCCGCTGCGCGCGATTCACATCCATCATGGCCTGCAACCCGCCGCGCAGGCGTGGCCTGCCCATTGCCAGCGTGTGTGCGATGACCTGGGCGTCGAGCTGCAGGTCATCGAGGTCGACGTCGCCCCAGGCCCGAGCCTGGAGCAGGCTGCCCGTCAGGCCCGTTACGCTGCGTTCGAGCGGGTATTGGCGGCAGGTGACATGCTGTTCACCGGCCAGCACCGCGACGATCAGGCTGAAACGCTGCTGTTTCGCCTGCTGCGGGGCGCGGGGTTGCGTGGCCTGGCGGCGATGCCGAGGGAGCGGGCGCTAGGGCAGGGCAGGCTGGTCAGGCCGTTGCTTGGTTGTTCCCGGCAACAGTTGCAAGGCTATGCCCAGGCGCATGCGTTGGGCTGGGTCGAGGACCCTTCGAATGCCGATACACGGTTTGCCCGCAACTATCTGCGCAGGGAGGTCTTGCCATCCCTTGTGCAGCGCTGGCCGCAAGCCGGGCAGAACCTGGCCCGCGCCGCCGAACACCTGGGCGAAGCCCTGAGCCTGCTGGACGAGCTGGCCGAAAACGACCTGGCGCCCGTACGCCAGGGGGCTCCTGCTGCTTGGCCTGGACTCGATTCGCTGGATCTGGCCGGCCTGCTCGCGCTTTCACCTGCCCGCCAGCGCAATGCGTTGCAGTATTGGCTCAGCCACCGAACCCGGTTGCCCGACGCGCGCCACTGGGCCGGCTGGGCGGACCTGCGCAATGCCGCGGTCGATGCCTGCCCCGTGTGGCAACTGGCCGATGGCCAACTGGTCCGCAGCCAGGGGCGCATCTGGTGGCTGAGCGGCGACTGGTTGCAAACGCCCTGTAAGGCCATGGAGTGGGAAAACGCCGATCAGCCGTTGGCCTTACCTGGCAACGGCAGCGTGCGACTTGTTGGCGCAGGCGCGCTGACGGGCCTGCGTATCGGCTACCGTCACGGCGGGGAGTGGCTGGACATCCCAGGGCGCGGGCGACGTGATCTCAAGCGCTTGCTCAATGAACTGCACGTGCCGCATTTTCTGCGCCTGCGCCTGCCGCTGCTCTACCAAGGCGAGCGGCTGCTGGCGGTAGCCAACCTACCCAGTCTGGCCCAAGGCGATTACTGCCTGCACTGGCAGTTGCCGACCAGCGCGCAAGGTTTGAGCTAGTGGGTACATTCGGGTAGACTACCCTCCCTTCTTGATACAGCTTCTGTGGGTTCCGCGAAAACACAGGAGTTGCCGATTACCAAGCAGTTTTTTGCTGGGCTGATTCTTAGAAATGACGAGCGAGCGCCCTTCCAGGGTTACCCCTGGTCTGTACACACGCGGCAGTTTTTCGAGATGCACTGTGATTGACGCAGGTGATCGGGGGCGTTTGCCCTCCTTCGCTATCTCCGGCGGCGCTGGCCGCTTTAACGCAGACTTCTAGGGTTTTTCATGACGCGCTACATATTCGTCACGGGCGGTGTTGTTTCTTCATTGGGGAAAGGCATTGCCTCGGCTTCCCTGGCGGCCATCCTGGAGGCGCGGGGCCTGAAGGTCACCATGCTCAAGCTGGATCCGTACATCAACGTCGACCCAGGCACCATGAGCCCGTTCCAGCACGGTGAAGTATTCGTCACCCAGGACGGCGCCGAGACCGACCTGGACCTGGGTCACTATGAGCGGTTCATCCGCACCACCATGACCCAGAACAATAACTTCACCACCGGCCGCGTCTACGAGCACGTGCTGCGCAAGGAACGCCGTGGTGACTACCTGGGCGCGACCATCCAGGTCATCCCGCACATCACCGATGAAATCAAGCGCCGCATCATCAAGGGTGCTGGCGATGCCGACGTGGCCCTGGTCGAGATCGGCGGCACCGTGGGCGACATCGAGTCCCAGCCATTCCTCGAAGCCATTCGCCAGCTGCGCGTGGAAGTAGGCTCCAAGCGCGCGATGCTGATGCACCTGACGCTGGTGCCTTACATCGCCACCGCCGGTGAAACCAAGACCAAGCCGACCCAGCACTCGGTCAAGGAGCTGCGCTCCATCGGCCTGCAGCCTGACGTGCTGATCTGCCGCTCCGATCATCCTGTCGATGCATCCTCGCGCCGCAAGATCGCCTTGTTCACCAACGTTGAAGAGCGCGCGGTGATTTCGCTGGAAGACGTCGACACCATCTACAAGATTCCAGGTGTCTTGCATGCCCAGGGCCTGGACGACTTCGTCGTCGAGCGTTTCGGCCTGCAGTGCACGGGTGCCGACCTGTCCGAGTGGGACAAGGTGGTCGACGCCAAGCTCAACCCGGAGCATGAAGTCACCATCGCCATGGTCGGCAAGTACATGGAGCTGCTCGATGCGTACAAGTCGCTGATCGAAGCGATGAGCCACGCGGGCATCACCAACCGCACCAAGGTCAACCTGCGCTACATCGATTCCGAAGACATCGAGAACCAGGGCACCAGCCTGCTCGAAGGCGCCGATGCCATCCTGGTCCCCGGTGGTTTCGGTCTGCGCGGTGTCGAAGGCAAGATCACGGCGGTGCAATACGCCCGTGAGAACAAGGTGCCGTACCTGGGTATCTGCCTGGGCATGCAAGTGGCCGTTATCGAGTTCGCCCGTAACGTGATGGGCTGGAGCGACGCCAACTCTACCGAGTTCGATCGCGACAGCGGTCATCCGGTCGTCGGCCTGATCACCGAGTGGGCAGATGCCACCGGCGCAGTCGAAACCCGCAGCGAGGCGTCCGACCTGGGCGGCACCATGCGCCTGGGTGCTCAGGACTGCCAGCTGGCTGCAGGTTCCAACGTGCATGCGTGCTATGGCAAGGACATCATCACCGAGCGCCACCGTCACCGCTACGAAGTGAACAACAACCTGCTGCCGCAACTGGTGGACGCGGGCCTGGTGGTTTCCGGTCGTTCCGAAGACGGCGCCCTGGTCGAGGTGGTGGAGTCCAAGGACCACCCCTGGTTTGTCGCCTGCCAGTTCCACCCGGAGTTCACCTCCACCCCACGCGATGGCCACCCGCTGTTCAGTGGCTTCGTCAAGGCGGCGCTCGCCCAGAAGAACAAGGCCTGATCCATGCCCCAGAAGATCATCCGCGTCGGTCACATCGATATCGCCAACGACAAGCCATTCGTCCTGTTCGGTGGCATGAACGTTCTGGAGTCCCGCGACCTGGCCATGAAGGTGTGCGAAGAGTACGTGCGGGTTACCGAAAAGCTCGGTATCCCGTATGTGTTCAAGGCCAGCTTCGACAAGGCCAACCGGTCCTCGGTCACCTCCTACCGCGGCCCTGGTATGGAAGAAGGCCTGAAGATCTTCGAGGAGATCAAGCGTACCTTCAACGTGCCGGTGATCACCGATGTGCACGAGCCTTACCAGGCCGAGCCGGTAGCCAAGGTCTGCGACATCATCCAGTTGCCGGCTTTCCTGTCGCGCCAGACCGACCTGGTGGTGGCGATGGCCAGGACCGGTGCGGTGATCAATATCAAGAAGGCCCAGTTCCTCGCACCCCAGGAGATGAAACACATCCTGACCAAGTGCGAAGAAGCCGGTAATGACCAATTGATCCTGTGCGAGCGTGGTTCGAGCTTCGGTTACAACAACCTGGTCGTGGACATGCTCGGCTTCGGTGTCATGAAGCAGTTCGAATACCCGGTGTTCTTCGACGTGACCCATGCCCTGCAGATGCCGGGTGGACGTGCCGACTCCGCTGGCGGGCGCCGCGCTCAGGTGACCGACCTGGCCAAGGCTGGCATGAGCCAGGGGCTGGCAGGGCTGTTCCTCGAAGCTCACCCCGATCCGGACAACGCCAAGTGCGACGGCCCGTGTGCCCTGCGCCTGGACAAGCTGGAGCCATTCCTGGCTCAGCTCAAGCAACTGGATGACCTGGTGAAAAGTTTTCCGACGGTAGAAACCGCGTAAAGCACTTTTCTCGGGTAAAGTACCGTCCGATTCACCCCTGACCACTCGGTCAGGGGCTCCCTTCGCCGGGCCTGCCACAGCATCCTCGTCCGGTGAACGGCAAGAATTTTCTAAGCTGCGTTGTTTTCGTCAATTCTGGAGTGCTTACAACAATGGCAAAAATCGTCGACATCAAAGGTCGTGAAGTTCTCGATTCGCGTGGCAACCCCACCGTGGAAGCCGATGTACTGCTCGACAACGGCATCATCGGCAGCGCGTGCGCGCCGTCCGGTGCTTCCACCGGCTCGCGCGAAGCGCTGGAGCTGCGTGATGGCGACAAGAGCCGTTACCTGGGCAAGGGTGTGCTGAAGGCTGTCGCCAACATCAATGGCCCGATCCGCGACCTGCTGCTGGGCAAGGACCCTTCCGACCAGAAGGCCCTGGACCACGCCATGATCGAGCTGGACGGTACCGAGAACAAGGCCAAGCTGGGCGCCAACGCGATCCTGGCCGTGTCCCTGGCGGCTGCCAAAGCGGCTGCCCAGGATCAGGACCTGCCCCTGTACGCCCACATTGCCAACCTCAACGGCACTCCAGGCCAGTACTCGATGCCGGTACCGATGATGAATATCATCAACGGTGGCGAGCATGCCGACAACAACGTCGATATTCAGGAGTTCATGGTCCAGCCGGTGGGTGCCAAGACCTTCTCCGACGGCCTACGCATGGGGACCGAGATCTTCCATCACCTCAAGGCCGTGCTCAAGGCCCGTGGCCTGAACACTGCTGTCGGTGACGAAGGCGGCTTCGCCCCTAACCTGGCCTCCAACGAAGACGCTCTGGGCGCCATCGCCGAGGCCGTCGAGAAAGCCGGCTACAAACTGGGCACCGACGTGACCCTGGCCCTGGACTGCGCCGCCTCCGAGTTCTATGAAGACGGCAAGTACAACCTGTCCGGCGAAGGCAAATCGTTCGACGCCGAAGGCTTTGCCGACTACCTCAAGGGCCTGACCGAGCGCTTCCCGATCATTTCGATCGAAGATGGCCTGGACGAGTCCGACTGGGCTGGCTGGAAAATCCTCACCGACAAGATCGGCGAGAAGGTGCAACTGGTCGGTGACGACCTGTTCGTGACCAACACCAAGATCCTCAAGGAAGGCATCGAGAAGGGCATCGGTAACTCGATCCTGATCAAGTTCAATCAGATCGGCTCGCTGACCGAGACCCTGGAAGCCATCCAGATGGCCAAGGCCGCCGGTTACACGGCCGTGATCTCCCACCGCTCGGGTGAAACCGAAGATTCCACCATCGCCGACCTGGCCGTGGGTACTGCGGCCGGACAGATCAAGACGGGCTCGCTGTGCCGCTCCGACCGCGTGTCCAAGTACAACCAATTGCTGCGCATCGAAGAGCAACTGGGTGCCAAGGCGGTTTACCGTGGCCGTACCGAGTTTCGCGGCTAAGCAAGAGATGGTAAAAAGACAGCAGCCGGAGCTGTAGGAACGTTCGTACCGTAACTTCCTACGTTCCATCGGGTTTCTGTCTGAGAAGCCTGGCCTAGGCCAGGCTTCGTGCTATCTGAGACCCTGAACCAACAGGGTTTTTCAACCTGGATATCTTGATGCGCAGTCCTTATTGGTTGTTCCTGGTTCTGCTTCTGCTGCTGGGCGGCCTGCAATACCGTTTGTGGGTAGGCAATGGCAGCCTGGCGCAGGTGGCCGAGCTCAAGCAGCAGATTGACGAGCAGCATGCCGAGAACGAGCGGCTGCTGGAGCGTAACCGTGTGCTCGACGCCGAAGTGCTGGAGTTGAAAAAAGGCATGGAAACCGTCGAAGAGCGTGCCCGCCACGAGCTGGGCATGGTCAAGGAAGGCGAAACCCTCTTTCAGTTGCCCCAGAAATGAGTGAACGCTTGCCGGCCTTCTGGGCCGTGATTCCTGCAGCGGGTGTGGGCGCTCGCATGGCTGCCGATCGTCCCAAGCAATACCTGGAGCTGGCAGGGCAGACCATCATCGAGCACAGCCTGGCGTGTTTTCTCGACCACCCCTCCCTCAAGGGGGTCGTGGTCAGCATCGCTGAACACGACCCGTACTGGCCCGGCCTTCGGTGCGCCAGCGACCCGCGCATCCGCCGGGCTGCCGGAGGGCGCGAGCGTGCTGATTCGGTGCTCAATGCCTTGCTGCTGTTGCATGCCCAGGGCGCGGAAGATGATGACTGGGTGTTGGTGCACGACGCGGCGCGGCCCAACCTGGCACGCAGTGACTTGGACAAGCTGCTGGCTGAATTGGCAGATGATCCGGTGGGCGGCCTGTTGGCCGTACCTGCCCGTGACACGCTCAAAAGGGCCGACGGCCACGGGCGCGTCAGCGCCACGGTTGACCGCAGCACCATTTGGCAGGCCTATACACCGCAGATGTTCCGTTTGGGGGCGCTGCATCGGGCACTGGCCGAGTGCCTGGTGTCGGATGTGGTGGTGACCGATGAGGCTTCGGCCATGGAATGGTCCGGTCAATCGCCACGGCTGATCGAGGGCCGCAGTGACAACCTCAAGGTTACGCGCCCTGAAGACCTGGAGTGGCTGCGCCAGCGCTGGAGTGGGAGACGTTGACCTGGGCCATTCACCTCGCCCGTGATTGAATCAGGCTGCCAGCGCCCGCCATTGTGGCTGAGCGCCGGTCATGCCCGATATTCCGGCAGACCTGCCAGGCCCTCTTTCAGATAGTCCACCAGGCGCCGCACTTTGGGCGACAGGTGCCGCTGCTGCGGGTACAAGGCCCACACCGCCGTATTGGGAGGTTGGTGGGCTTGCAGCAGCGGGACCAAAGCACCGCTGTGCAGGTGTTCGAGCACGTAGTAATCCGGCAGTTGGCACAAGCCGATGCCTTGAAGCGCCGCGTCCAGCACCGCCTGGCCGCTGTTGCACCGCCAGTTGCCCTGAACGCGCTGGCTGATTTCACGCCCCTCCATTTGCAACGCCCACACATCCGAACTGCCTATCAGGCAGTTGTGCCTGGCCAGTTCCGACAGGCTGTGCGGCCTGCCGTAGCGCGCCAGGTAGCCTGGCGAGGCGCACACGTACATGCGCCGGGGTGCCAGGCGCGTCGCGATCAGGCGCGAGTCGGCCAGGCGACCGAGGCGGATGGCCAGGTCCATGCCTTCGTGCAGCAGGTCCAGGGTCTGGTTGCTCAGTTCGACGTCCACCCTCAACTGCGGGTACAACGCCATGAAACGGGTGACCAAGGGCACGATGAAGCGCTCGCCATAGGCCACGGCGCACGTCATGCGCAGCAGCCCCTTGGGCTCGCTGGCCAGATCGCCCATCGCCCGCAGCGCTTCCTCGCGCCCGTCCTGCAAGCGCTGGCAGTGCTGCAGAAACGTCTGGCCGGCCTCGCTGAGCGTGACTTTTCGTGTGCTGCGATACAGTAAGCGCGTCTGTACGCGTTCTTCCAAGCGCGCTATCTGCCGGCTTACATGGGAAGAGGACACGCCCAGCCGTTGCGCTGCCGCCGTGAACTGCCCCAATTCGGCCACGGCAACGAATTCATCGATGCCCTCCCAGCGGTTATTCATGATTATCCCTGCACGGCAATAATGTTTTGTCTTTCACCGGATTATTCAACAATTGCGGGTGAAATACACTGTCTGCCGATTTCATTCACGTATCTGGAGACCCTGCGATGATCAAATCCCGCGCTGCCGTAGCTTTCGAAGCCAAGAAACCCTTGGAAATTGTCGAAGTCGATGTGGCCATGCCCAAGGCGGGCGAGGTGTTGCTGCGCGTGGTCGCCAGCGGCGTGTGCCACACCGATGCCTATACCTTGTCCGGTGCTGACCCGGAAGGCATCTTCCCGTCGATCCTCGGCCACGAAGGCGGCGCCATCGTCGAAGCCGTGGGCGAGGGCGTGACCTCGGTGGCGGTGGGTGACCATGTGATTCCGCTGTATACCCCTGAGTGTGGCAAGTGCAAATTCTGCCTGTCCGGCAAGACCAACCTGTGCCAGGCCATCCGCGCCACCCAGGGCAAGGGCCTGATGCCCGACGGCACCACGCGTTTCTCCTACAAGGGTCAGCAGTTGTTCCACTACATGGGCACCTCGACCTTCTCCGAATACACCGTGTTGCCGGAAATTTCGGTGGCCAAGATCCAGAAAGAGGCGCCTTTGGAGAAGGTCTGCCTGCTGGGCTGCGGCGTGACCACGGGTATTGGCGCAGTGCTGAACACCGCCAAGGTACAACCGGGTGATACTGTCGCCGTCTTCGGGCTGGGCGGCATTGGCCTCTCGGCCATCATCGGTGCGGTCAAGGCCAAGGCCTCGCGCATCATCGCCATCGACATCAACCCGGCCAAGTTCGAAATCGCTCGCCAACTGGGCGCTACCGATTGCATCAACCCCAAGGAGTACGATCGCCCGATCCAGGAAGTGATCGTCGACCTGACCGACGGCGGCGTGGACTTCTCCTTCGAGTGCATCGGCAACGTGCAACTGATGCGTGCCGCCTTGGAGTGCTGCCACAAGGGCTGGGGCGAGTCGGTGATCATCGGTGTCGCCGGCGCCGGTCAGGAAATCGCCACCCGGCCGTTCCAATTGGTCACCGGGCGCGTCTGGCGCGGTTCGGCCTTCGGCGGCGTGCGTGGCCGCAGCGAATTGCCGAGCTACGTGGAAATGTCCGAGAAGGGCGAGATTCCGCTGGATACGTTCATCACCCACACCATGGGCCTGGAGGACATCAACAAGGCCTTCGACCTGATGCACGAAGGCAAGAGCATTCGCAGCGTCATCCACTTCTGAGGCTTGCCATGACCCTGGACAACATCTCCTGCCAGAAGAGCTTCGGCGGCTGGCACAAGCGTTACCGCCACACCTCCAAGGTGCTGGGTTGCGACATGGTCTTCGCCGTCTACCTGCCACCTCAGGCCGAGCAGGGCGAGAAGCTGCCGGTGCTGTACTGGCTTAGCGGCTTGACCTGCAACGACGAAAACTTCATGCAGAAGGCCGGCGCCCAGCGCCTGGCCGCCGAGCTGGGGCTGATCATCGTGGCGCCCGACACCAGCCCTCGCGGCGAGCAGGTACCCGGGGATCCTGACGGTGCCTGGGACTTTGGTCTGGGTGCTGGCTTCTACCTCAACGCCACGCAGCAACCCTGGGCCCAGCACTACCGTATGCATGATTATGTGGTGCAGGAACTGCCAGCCCTGATCGAGGCGCATTTCCCCGCCTCGGGCGAGCGCAGCATCAGTGGGCACTCCATGGGCGGGCACGGCGCCCTGGTCTGCGCATTGCGCAACCCCGGCCGCTATCGCTCGGTGTCGGCGTTTTCGCCGATCTGCAACCCGATGGATTGCCCTTGGGGCGAAAAAGCCTTCAGCCGCTACCTGGGTGAAGAGCGCGCCCGTTGGCGTGAGTGGGATGCCAGCGTGTTGCTGGCCGAAACCCCGTCGGGGCAGTGCCCCCCGTTGCTGGTGGACCAAGGCGATCGCGACGACTTCCTCGAAAAGCAGCTCAAGCCTGAGGCCCTGGAGCAAGCGGCGCGCAAAGGCGGTCATGAGCTGACCCTGCGCCTGCAGCCTGGCTACGATCACAGCTACTACTTCATCGCCAGCTTCATTGAGGAGCACCTGCGCCACCACGCGGTAGCCCTGGGACGGGTGTAGCCGTAGGGCAGCCAGCCGGCGACGTTCGCCGGCTCTGCACCTTGGCGTGGCAAATGCAGGTAGAATCACGCCCTGACTCATTCAGGGCGTTTTCTTATGCGTATTGGCCACGGCTACGATGTGCACCGGTTCTGCGACGGTGATTTCATTACCCTGGGCGGGGTGCGTATCCCCCACAAGTTCGGCCTGCTGGCCCATTCCGATGGTGACGTGCTGCTGCATGCCCTGAGCGATGCATTGCTCGGCGCCGCCGCACTCGGTGATATCGGCAAGCACTTCCCCGACACCGATCCGCAATTCAAGGGCGCCGACAGCCGCGTGCTGCTGCGTCATGTGCTGGATGTCGTTCGGGCCAAGGGCTGGCAAGTGGGCAACGTCGACGCCACCATCATTGCCCAGGCGCCGAAGATGGCACCCCACATCGAGGTCATGCGCCAGCGCATCGCCGACGACCTCGCGGTGGGCCTCGACCAAGTCAACGTCAAGGCCACGACGACCGAGAAGCTGGGCTTCGCCGGGCGTGAGGAGGGGATCGCCGTGCACGCGGTTGCCCTGTTGCTGCCGGCATGACCGAACTGGATCTGTTGGGCCCAAGGGCATCGGGGCAAGCCCTGGGCACGGCTGTGCTCAAGGCCGTTGCCGAAGATTTTCAGGTCGACGAAGTGCTTGATATCCCGCTGTCTGGCCAAGGCGAGCACCTGTGGCTATGGGTGGAAAAGCGTGAGCTCAATACCGAGGAAGCGGCCCGCCGCCTGGCCAGGGCCGCCGGCGTGCCTGCGCGCGCCATCAGCTACGCCGGGCTCAAGGACCGTCAGGCCTTGACCCGCCAGTGGTTCAGCCTGCATTTGCCGGGTAAGGCCGACCCAGACCTGTCGCGGGCCGAGGATGCCAATCTGCGCGTGCTCAAGCAGATGCGCCACCAGCGTAAATTGCAGCGCGGCGCGCATTCGTCCAACGGCTTCACGCTGCGCCTGACCCAACTGGCAGCCGATCATCAGGCTGTCGATGCGCGCCTGGCCCAGCTCAAGGCGAACGGTGTGCCCAATTACTTCGGTACCCAGCGCTTCGGGCATGCCGGCGGCAACGTGCATGACGCCCTGGGTTGGGCCGAGCGCCAGGCCTTGCCTGAGCAACGTAACGTTCGCTCGCGCCTGCTTTCAGCCGGTCGCAGCTACCTGTTCAACCAGGTGCTGGCCGCACGGGTAAACGATGGCAGCTGGACCCGTGCGCAAGTGGGCGATCTGCTGGCGTTCACCAACAGCCGCAGTTTTTTCCCTGCTGCTGAGGCCGAATGCGCCGATCCTCGCCTGGCTGTTCTCGACCTGCACCCTACAGGCCCTCTGTGGGGCGAGGGTGATTCGCCAGCCGGCGGTCGAACCGGGGCGTTGGAGAATTCGATCGGGGCCGCCCAGCCCGCGCTGTGCCAGTGGTTGGCAAAGGCGGGCATGGATCACGAACGGCGTATTCTGCGGCTCCCTATTACTGGCCTTACGTGGCATTATCCCGAGCCTGATATCCTGCAACTGGAATTCGTCCTTCCGGCCGGATGCTTCGCCACCGTCGTGGTGCGCGAGGTGGTGGATCTGGTGTCGGCAGGGCAGACGGACAGCCCATGCGTATTCTGATTTCGAACGACGACGGTGTGACCGCACCAGGCATCGCCGCGCTGCACGCTGCGCTTGCCGATTACGCGCAGTGCACGGTCATTGCACCTGACCAAGACAAGAGCGGCGCCGGCAGCTCACTGACGTTGGATCGGCCGCTGCACCCGCAGACGCTGGCCAACGGCTTCATAAGCCTCAATGGTACGCCGACCGACTGCGTGCACCTGGGGCTGAACGGTCTGTTGCCGTACACCCCGGACATGGTCGTGTCGGGCATCAACCTGGGGGCCAACCTGGGCGATGACGTGCTGTACTCGGGTACGGTGGCCGCAGCGCTGGAGGGGCGCTTCCTGGGCGGTACGTCGCTCGCGTTCTCGCTGCTTTCGCGCCAACCGGACAACCTGCCGGCCGCGGCTCATATCGCCCGTCGTCTGGTCGAGGCCCAGTCGCGCCTGGCGCTGCCGCCGCGTACCGTCCTCAATGTCAACATACCCAACCTGCCGCTCGAGCGCATTCGTGGCATCCAGCTGACGCGACTCGGTCATCGCGCGCGGGCTGCGGCACCCACCAAGGTGGTCAACCCGCGTGGCAAGGAAGGCTACTGGATCGCAGTTGCCGGTGATGCCGAGGACGGCGGGCCGGGTACTGACTTCCATGCGGTGATGCAAGGCTATGTTTCCATCACCCCGTTGCAGCTTGACCGAACCTTCAACGACGCCTTCGAGCAGCTCGATGGCTGGCTGGAGGGCTTGCTTTGATGCGTGAGGACGATATGTTGCGTCGGGGCATCGGCATGACGTCCCAACGTACCCGCGAGCGCCTGATCCAGCGGCTGTGCGAGGAGGGCGTGTCCAGCCCCCAGGTGCTCGATGTGATTCGCCGCACGCCACGCCACCTGTTCGTGGACGAGGCACTGGCCCATCGGGCCTATGAAGATACCGCGCTGCCCATCGGCCACAACCAGACCATTTCGCAACCATTCATGGTGGCGCACATGAGCGAATTGCTGCTGGAGGCGGGCCCGCTGGATAAGGTGCTGGAGATCGGCACGGGCTCGGGCTACCAGACCGCCGTGCTGGCGCAATTGGTCGAGCGGGTATTCTCGGTCGAGCGCATCAAGGTTCTGCAGGACCGGGCCAAGGAACGCCTGGTGGAGCTGAACCTGCGCAACGTGGTGTTTCGTTGGGGCGATGGTTGTGAAGGGTGGCCGGCACTGGCCCCCTACAATGGCATCATCGTCACCGCCGTTGCGCCGGAAGTGCCCCAGGCGCTGCTCGATCAACTGGCGCCGGGTGGGCGGATGGTGATTCCAGTAGGATCACCTGGTGAGGTGCAGCAGTTGATGCTCATCGTACGAGAAGAACACGGGTTCTCACGCCGCGTACTCGGAGCGGTACGCTTCGTGCCCCTGCTCAATGGGCCGGTGGCCTGATTCATCGGGGCATCGACGGGCTATTTTTGCACCTGCGTCGAATTCTTGCAGGATCGACCTGTCTATCTGGCGGTGCACACACGTTGCGCGAGTGTGTTGCAGCCGCCTGCCAAGACCGGCGAGCTTCGTTATAATTGCAACAATATTGCATTCTTGTCTTGAAACGTTTTCGGCACCATGAGGGGAGCGCGGGTGGGTCACACAGTCTTTCGGCAGCGCAAGGACAGCTCAGGTCTCAGGCTCTTGGTGCTGGTACTGGCCATGGGCACACTGCTGGTGGGGTGTTCGAGCTCTGGCAGCAACAGTGCGCGTGTCGTCGACCGCAACAGCAGCGCGCCCAAACGGCCGACCGTGACCTCCGGTCAGTATGTGGTCAAGCCAGGCGACACGCTGTTCTCCATCGCGTTTCGCTACGGTTGGGACTACAAGGAGCTCGCGGCACGCAACGGTATCGCCCCGCCGTATACTATTCGCCCTGGCCAGCCGATTCGCTTCAGCAGCGGGGCCTCGGGCAGCACCACCGTGGTGGCCAGCCCGTCCTCGTCCAGCCGGACCACGGTAACCCGCCGTCCTGTAGGTGCCACGGCATCTACCCCTGCCACGACCACCAAGACCGTTACCACATCCAGCTCGGCGAGCACGCCAGTGGTCGCTACCGTGCCTGCGGCCGAGCGTGCGGCCGGTGGCTGGACCTGGCCAGCGAACGGGGTTTTGATCGGCAAATTTGCTTCAAACGGTAGTTTGAATAAAGGCATTGATATCGCCGGTGATTTGGGACAGCCTGTTTTTGCTGCGGCCAGTGGATCAGTGGTGTACGCCGGGAGTGGTTTGAGGGGCTACGGCGAGCTGATCATCATCAAGCACAGCGATACCTATGTCAGTGCCTACGGCCACAACCGCAGGCTCTTGGTACGGGAGGGGCAGCAGGTCAAGGCAGGGCAGTCGATTGCTGAAATGGGGTCTACAGGCACAGATCGGGTGAAGTTGCATTTCGAAATTCGCCGCCAGGGCAAACCCGTCGATCCTCTCCAGTTCCTGCCACGCCGTTGATTGTTGTTTCCAGTCTGTTCCGCTGACATGGAGGGGACAGGCTCAAGCGCTGCCAGGGAGACAGGCGCCGCTCGAGTCTGAGTTCGAACTCAGCAAAGGACTATAACAATGGCTCTCAGCAAAGAAGCGCCGGAGTTTGACATCGACGATGACGTTCTACTCATGGAGACGGGCATCGTTTTGGAAACGGATGTGGTGTCAGACGAACCTGCTGTACCTTCGGTTCGGACCAGAGCCAAATCAGGCTCTTCGCTTAAACAACACAAGTACATCGATTATAGCCGGGCGCTTGATGCGACTCAGTTGTACCTCAACGAGATCGGCTTTTCGCCCCTGCTTTCGCCAGAAGAAGAAGTGCACTTTGCGCGCTTGTCGCAAAAGGGCGACCCCGCTGGCCGCAAGCGCATGATCGAAAGCAACCTGCGCCTGGTGGTGAAAATCGCGCGCCGCTACGTGAACCGAGGGTTGTCGTTGCTCGATCTGATCGAGGAAGGCAACCTGGGGCTGATTCGCGCGGTGGAGAAGTTCGACCCTGAGCGGGGCTTTCGTTTCTCGACCTACGCCACCTGGTGGATTCGGCAGACCATTGAGCGGGCGATCATGAACCAGACCCGCACCATTCGCCTGCCCATCCATGTAGTCAAGGAACTCAACGTTTACTTGCGCGCGGCGCGCGAGCTGACCCAGAAGCTGGACCACGAGCCTTCGCCGGAAGAGATCGCCGCCTTGCTCGAGAAGCCGGTTGCCGAGGTCAAGCGCATGCTGGGTCTCAACGAGCGGGTTTCCTCCGTGGACGTGTCCCTGGGCCCTGACTCGGACAAGACGCTGCTCGACACTCTGACGGATGATCGACCCACAGACCCGTTCGAGCTGCTGCAGGACGATGACCTGTCGCAGAGCATCGATCAGTGGTTGGGTGAACTGACCGACAAGCAACGTGAAGTGGTGGTGCGCCGGTTCGGCTTGCGTGGGCACGAAAGCAGTACGTTGGAGGACGTCGGTCTGGAGATAGGCCTGACCCGCGAGCGGGTGCGGCAGATACAGGTCGAGGGGCTCAAGCGGCTGCGTGAGATTCTGGAAAAGAACGGCCTATCCAGCGAGTCGCTTTTTCGTTAGTCCCGGGTTTTGCGCTGCGTTCAGAAACGCCCCAATAAAAAGGGGCGTTTTTGCGTCTGGGGTTTGAAGAACCATGCCATCGACGAGCCTTGCGCGGTCAGAGGCGTTCGTACCGGTTTGCAGTTTCACAGGCGCATTCAGCACTGTGCTCACAGTGGCAGTTCGGCCTGTAAGCATTTGCTTACTCGTTACGTAAGCTGTTGAAGGGTGTAGCAGTAAACCAATGTCGTTTTCAAAAGCAATAGCTTCTTAACTCATTGAAAATATTGAAGTATTTAGATATGTGAAAGTTTGTAGGCCGCAACATCCTGTGAGGAGGACTCGTTGCACATCCCGCTCAGGTCGCTAGTATTCGAACTGTGCACAGGGACACGCACAGGCACTCAGGAAGAGAGCCAAGGACATCGCAAGAAGCGATTTCATCAGGACGATGTACAGGACAAGCAGGGACTACGGAAAAAATGTGGGCGGGTCGAACCGCCCCTTTTTTTTGCCTTTTTTTTGGGTTCTGAGGCCTTTGATCCAAGCGCATACTGCACAGCGCTTGGGAACGGCTGTATCAGAAGCCAGCGTGGCGGCGGTCACATTTGCATCACTGGTCTTTCGCGCTACAGCAAAAAGGCCCTTGCGGGCCTTTTCGTTTGTTCACGCGACGTTAGCGCTGCAAGTCGGCAATCTTGCCTGGCTTGCCGTCCCACTCCTCAGCATCAGGAAGTGCATCCTTGCGCTCGGTGATGTTGGGCCAGATCTCAGCCAGTTCGGCGTTCAACTCGATGAAGTTCTCCATGCCCGATGGCACTTCGTCTTCCGAGAAAATGGCTTGTGCCGGGCACTCTGGTTCGCACAGTGCACAGTCGATGCACTCATCCGGGTGGATGACCAGGAAGTTCGGGCCTTCGTAGAAGCAGTCCACCGGACAGACTTCCACGCAGTCGGTGTATTTGCATTTGATGCAGTTGTCGGTGACGACGAAGGTCATTTCTAGTTCTCTCCTCAGGCGACGGCGGCGGCCCTTCCTCTCAGGCCGCGCGGTTTGCGGGTTTTGGCTGCAGGCCAGGCTAATAACCGTGCAGTACCAGCAAACCGCGGCGGATTCTACCAGCTTGTCATGGCTGCCGTTATAACAGGTTCTTTAGTTGATATAGCATTTCGATAGCTTGGCGCGGTGTCATGTCATCGAGCTGCAGCTTGGCCAGCTTCTCGATCGCCGGGTGGGGCAGGCTGGCGAACAAGTCGCTCTGGTGCGGCACTTGCGGTGCATCCTGCGCTTTCGGGACCTGGGTCGAGTCGTGTGGCAGGCTGGTGGTTTCCAGGCGCGACAGGTGCTCCCGAGCGCGCTGGATGACCACCGCCGGTACACCTGCCAGTTGCGCGACCGCCAGGCCATAACTCTGGCTCGCAGGCCCTGGCAGCACGTGGTGCAGGAATACGATGCGGTCGTTGTGCTCCGTTGCATTGAGGTGCACGTTGGCCACCAGCGGCTCACTGTCGGGCAACACGGTCAGTTCGAAGTAGTGGGTAGCGAACAAGGTGTAGGCCCGCAGGCGCGCCAGGCGTTCGGCTGCTGCCCAGGCCAACGACAGGCCATCGAAGGTGCTGGTGCCGCGGCCTACTTCGTCCATCAGCACCAGGCTGCGGTCGGTTGCGTTGTGCAGGATATTGGCGGTTTCGCTCATTTCCACCATGAAGGTGGAGCGCCCCCCTGCCAGGTCGTCGCTGGAGCCAATGCGGGTGAAGATGCGGTCGACCACCGACAGCTCGCAGCGCGCCGCTGGCACGAAGCTGCCGATATGTGCCATCAGCACGATCAGTGCGGTCTGGCGCATGTACGTGGACTTACCACCCATGTTCGGCCCGGTGATGATCAGCATCCGGGTGCTGTCGTCCAGGCCCAGGTCGTTGGCCACGAACGGCGTGGTGAGCACCTGCTCGACCACAGGGTGACGCCCCTGCTCGATGCGCAGGCAAGGTTCTTCAACGAAGCGTGGGCAGTTCAGGTCCAGGTTCAGGGCCCGCTCTGCCAGGTTGCTGAGCACGTCCAGTTCAGCCAGGGCGGCGGCACTGTCCTGCAGTGGCGCCAAGTGGCTGATCAGGGTCTCGAGCAGCGCGTCGTAGAGCATCTTTTCCCGGGCCAGGGCGCGGCTCTTGGCCGACAGCGCCTTGTCCTCGAACGCCTTGAGTTCCGGGGTGATGAAGCGCTCGGCGCCCTTGAGGGTCTGCCGGCGGATATAGTCGACCGGTGCCTGTTCGGCCTGCTTGGAAGGCAGCTCGATGAAATAGCCATGCACACGGTTGTAGCCGACCTTGAGGTTGGCAAGGCCGGTGCGTGCCTTCTCACGTGCCTCGAGGTCGATCAGGAACTGACCGGCGTTCTCGCTGATGGCCAGCAGCTCGTCGAGCTCGTTGTCATAGCCAGCCTTGAGCACGCCACCGTCACGGATTACGGCTGGCGGGTTGTCGACCACCGCACGCTCCAGCAGGCTGGCCAGCTCCGGGTAGGTGCCGGTGATCGCGGCCAGGCGTGCAAGGTGCGGCGCCTCAAGCTCGGTCATGGCATTCTGCAGCTCGGGCAGGGCACCCAGTGCGTCACGCAGGCGCGCCAGGTCGCGTGGGCGGGCATTGCGCAGGCCGATACGGGCCAGGATGCGCTCGATGTCGCCGATTTCCTTGAGCTGGGGCTGCAGCTTTTCGAACCGGTAGCTGTCGAGCAGGCAGCGGATCGAATCTTGGCGGGCCTGTATGACCTTGAGGTCGCGCAGCGGGCGGTTCAGCCAGCGGCTCAACAGGCGGCTGGCCATGGCGGTCTGACAACGATCGACGACTGATTGCAGGGTATTGTCGCGCCCGCCTGCCAGGTTGACGTCCAGCTCCAGGTTGCGGCGGCTGGCGCCGTCGAGAATGACTGTGTCGTCCAGCCGCTCGTGACGCAGGCTGCGCAGGTGCGGCAACGCCGTGCGCTGGGTTTCCTTGGCATAGGCCAGCAGGCAGCCGGCGGCGCCGATGGCCAGGGTCAGCTTGTCACAGCCAAAGCCCTTGAGGTCCTTGGTGGCAAATTGTTGGCAGAGCGCCTTGCGCGCCGAGTCGCGGTCAAAGTCCCAAGGCGCTCGGCGACGCGCGCCGGGGCGTTTCTCGGCAGGCAGGTCGCGTGGCCAGTCATCCGGGATGAGCAGCTCGACCGGGTTGAGGCGATCCAGTTCAGCCAGCAGGGTTTCCCAGCCTTTGATCTCCTGCACGCCAAAGTGACCACTGGTGATGTCAAGCACGGCCAGGCCAAACAGACGCTCGTCGCCCAGCAGCGCTGCGATCAGGTTGTCGCGGCGCTCATCGAGCAATGCCTCGTCGCTGACGGTCCCTGGCGTGATGATGCGCACCACTTGGCGTTCGACCGGCCCCTTGCTGGTGGCCGGGTCGCCGATCTGCTCGCAGATGACAACCGATTCGCCCAGCTTGACCAGCTTGGCCAGATAACCCTCGAGGGAGTGAAACGGCACCCCGCACATGGGGATGGACTGGCCGGCGGACTGACCGCGCGCGGTCAGGGTGATGTCCAGCAGGCTGGCGGCCTTTTTCGCATCTTCGTAGAAGATCTCGTAGAAGTCGCCCATGCGATAGAACATCAGCTGGTCAGGATGCTGGTTTTTCAGCTTCCAGTACTGCTGCATCATTGGGGTATGTGCGGAGAGATCGGACATGGTCGGCCTACAGCGGGTGATCTGGTTGGCGAGGGTAAACCGGCAATGGTACAGGCTTTTTCGGTGCGATGCAGGCGCCGAACGCCGCGCATGTCCACCCTGGGCGCTGCGGCTGAGGCTTGGAAAACCTGAACGTTTGCCCGGCCAGCCTCTCTATTGGGGTGATAGGGTAGTGGTCAGTCTTCAAGGAGCCCTCGCATGGACCCGATTACCACACTCGCCACTCGCCTGGGTGACCACCTGCAGCGCCTGGGGGCACAGGTGAGCACTGCCGAATCCTGTACCGGCGGCGGCATTGCCGAGGCCATTACCCGGATCGCCGGCAGCTCGGCCTGGTTCGAAGCCGGCTACGTGACTTACTCCAACCGGCAGAAAACGCGTCAGCTCGGGGTGCCCGAGGCGCTGTTCAAGCAAGTGGGCGCGGTAAGCCAGGAGGTGGTCGAGGCCATGGTCGCGGGCGCGCAGCAGGCCAGCGGCGCCCGCTTCGCCGTAGCAGTCAGCGGGGTGGCCGGCCCTGGCGGTGGTTCGGCTGACAAGCCCGTAGGTACCGTGTGGCTGGCTTGGGGCGATGGGCAGCGGGTCGTCAGCGTGCGTCGTCAGTTCGAAGGCGACCGCGAGGGCGTGCGGCACCAAACCGTCGTCGCCGCCTTAGAAGGCTTGTTACAGCTTGGCACCGGTTAAATCGAAATCGGGGGTTTGCTCGGACGCTCGCCTGTGGAATAATACTGGCTACTTATACAGTTATCCGGCCATCAGGGCCAAGTCGAACACGTGAGGATTTCAATGGACGACAACAAGAAGCGCGCCTTGGCTGCGGCCCTGGGTCAAATCGAACGTCAATTCGGTAAGGGCGCCGTCATGCGCATGGGCGACCATGAGCGCCAGGCCATCCCTTCCATTTCCACCGGCTCCCTGGGGCTGGACATCGCGCTGGGTATTGGCGGTCTGCCGAAAGGCCGTATCGTCGAAATCTACGGCCCGGAATCGTCAGGTAAAACCACGCTTACGCTCTCGGTCATCGCCGAAGCCCAGAAAAGTGGCGCCACCTGTGCGTTCGTCGATGCCGAGCACGCCCTTGACCCCGAGTACGCCGGCAAGCTGGGCGTCAACGTAGACGACCTGCTGGTTTCGCAGCCCGATACGGGTGAGCAGGCGCTGGAAATCACCGACATGCTGGTACGGTCCAACGCCGTCGACGTCATCATTGTCGACTCCGTGGCTGCCCTGGTACCCAAGGCTGAAATCGAAGGCGAAATGGGTGACATGCATGTGGGCCTGCAGGCTCGCCTGATGTCCCAGGCATTGCGCAAGATCACCGGTAACATCAAGAACGCCAACTGCCTGGTCATCTTCATCAACCAGATCCGTATGAAGATCGGCGTGATGTTTGGTAGCCCAGAAACCACCACTGGCGGTAACGCACTGAAGTTCTATGCCTCGGTTCGCCTGGATATCCGTCGCACCGGTGCAGTCAAGGAAGGCGACGAGGTGGTGGGTAGCGAAACCCGCGTCAAGATCGTCAAGAACAAGGTGGCGCCACCGTTCCGTCAAGCAGAATTCCAGATTCTGTACGGCAAAGGTATCTACCGTAACGGTGAGATCATCGACTTGGGCGTCTCTCAGGGCCTGGTCGAGAAGTCGGGTGCCTGGTACAGCTACCAAGGCAACAAGATTGGTCAGGGCAAGGCGAATGCTGCCAAGTACTTGCACGAGAATCCCGCTATCGGTAGCGAGATCGAGAAGCAGATCCGCGACAAGCTGCTCAATGCCGGTGCCGTAGCCGCTGCTGCCAAGGCTGCGGCCGCACAGGCCGATGCGGGTGACGTGGCCGAAGCCGAAGCTGGCTATTGATCACGCGACCTTAGCTGAACATGCCTGCCGTACTCGACACCCCCGTCGCCATTCGGCGGGCAGCCATGGACCTGCTTGCGCGACGTGAGCATGGTCGCGTGGAATTGACCCGCAAGTTACTTCAGCGCGGGGCTTTGCAGACGCTGATCGAGCATGAGCTTGATCGGCTGAGCGAAGAAGGTTTGCTGAGTGAAGCTCGCTATCTGGAAAGCTTCATTCGTTATCGATCCAATTCTGGTTATGGCCCTGCCCGAATCCGTGAGGAGCTCGGGCAGCGCGGCTTGGCGCGTGGTGATATCGATGCAGCGCTTCGCGAGAGTCATATCGACTGGGGCGAGCGCCTGTATGAGGTATGGCAGCGCAAATATGCCGGGCAACGCCCTGAGGATCCCAAGGCGCGTGCGCAGCAAATGCGCTTTCTCGCTTATCGTGGTTTCCCCATGGATATGATTGGAAAGCTGCTCAGCGGGCGAGGCTGGGACGATTGAACCCACTGCCTGCGCCTAAGAGAGATCCGGCAAGTGCTGTTCATGGCAGGCTGACGGCGCAACAGCCCAATGTTGCGGCAGATTGATGAAGTCCACCAGCTCTCGCAGTCGGCCTTGATCGCGGCCGGTAAAAGCGAAGCACAGGCGTGTCAGATGCCCAAAATCCCCGGTTTCGTTTTCGACGTTGCTGTCAGGCGTTTGCTCGAAGCTGCCGCTTAGGCAGAGATCGGCAAATTGCTCGTCAATCGCCTGTAACGCTTCGGGTGCGAGTGGCCGGTGCATGCGCAGGACGAACTGGCGTTTCAGCCAGCGGCTGGAGTGGTAGTTTTGGTAGAACCGATTGATTTCCTCAACAGCTTCCTCGGCACTGTGCACCAGGCGCAGCAGCTTAAGGTCGCCTGGCAGGATGTAGCGATTGTCCTGCAGCTGGTGGCGAATGAACGCCAGGCAGTCCTGCCAGAAGGTACCCTGCGGTGAGTCCAGCAGTACCACCGGTACCAGGGGGCTCTTACCCGTCTGGATAAGCGTCAGCACTTCCAGTGCTTCATCGAGCGTACCGAACCCTCCGGGGCACAACACCAGCGCGTCCGCTTCCTTGACGAAGAACAGCTTGCGAATGAAGAAGAAGTGAAACGACAGCAGCTTGTCGGTGCCTTCTATGGTTGGGTTGGCATGTTGTTCGAAGGGCAGGGTGATGTTGAAGCCAAGGCTGTTGTCGGCGCCGGAGCCTTCATGGGCGGCGGCCATGATACCGCCGCCGCCACCGGTGATGACCATCAAGTCCGAGCGGGCCAGCGCAGCACCCAGCTCACGGGCCAGGGCATACATGGGGTGCTCCAGCGGCGTACGCGCCGAGCCGAACACAGTGACCTTACGGCGGTGCTTGTGGCGACGCAGTGCGCGAAAGGACTGGTCGAGTTCGCGCAGCGCTTGCAGGGTGATCTTGGTGCTCCAGCGGTCGGCGTCGTCGTGGGCCATGCGCAGGATCGTCAGCATCATGTCGCGATAGAGGGGCAGGTTGGGGCTATCGGGGGCTACGCGTTCGAGTTGGGCGTCGATGTAGCTCAGGTCGATGTCATGATCGCGGAAGTGGCTGGAAAGCAGTTCATTCGATTGATAGGGCATGCAACTTCTCCTTCTGCTCCTTATCAATCTAGCCCTATAGCACGGGTCACGCCCAGCCCGTATAGGGTGTCGGGCGCATGGAGGGGCGCCCGGACGGGGCTTGAGCGGTATTCGAAGCTTTACTTCTTCTTGTTACCGGCAACGCAGCTAGCGCTGTCGAAGGCCTGATCCATCAACGGCTGATTGGTCTTGTAGACCGTGAAGCGGTACACCATCACTGCGCCTTTGGACATCAGGTTGCGGAACCCGGTGTTGCGGCAAACGCTGTCGCCCAACTGGCTGCGCACCTGCTCAGGGTTGGCCTGCATGCGCGCAGCATGGTCAGCGCGTACGCTGAGGTGGTTGATCAGGGCCTTGCCTTCGACCGTATAGCCTTGGTCGAGAATGTCTTCGTTGATGGCGCGGGGTGTGCCAACGCTGCTTTCCTTGGCAACCTTCTGCAGCATCGTGTTCAGGTCATAGTCCTGCTTGGAAGCCGCCTGGGCTGCAAGTGGCAGTGCGAGCAACAAGCTCAGGGCGGGGGCGATAAGGCGCAGCATGGATCTCTCCTGGTTCGGTGACTGGCGCTTGGACAGGCGTAGGCAGACGGCGTTCCCTTATCGCTGCCGCCCGCGTGGCGCTTGAAATCGCGAGTATAGGGGCGCTCCGGTCATCTGCACAGCAAATGGCCGGCATTCTGGTAAACTGCCAGCCGTTTTCAATCGAGCCACTGCAGTGACTGCCACCTCTTTTCTGCAATGCGTGCCGGCATGAGCCATGCCGTCGCGCGGCTGCGCGCCGAACGCCTGGCGCGCAGCAACAAACCCTTTATCGCACGCGGCTCCCGGGCCGAGCGTTGCCCAGGTTGCCGGGTCATTGCCACGCATTGCCTGTGTGACTGGAAACCCAACGTCAGTGCCGAGTCGGGCATCTGTCTCTTGATGCACGATACCGAGCCGCTGAAGCCAACCAATACCGGCTGGCTCATCGCTGACCTGATCGAAGACACCTCCGCCTTTGGCTGGCTGCGCACTTCGGTGGACGAGGGCTTTTTGGCGTTGCTCGATGATCCGCAATGGCAGCCGTACATCGTGTTCCCGGGTGAATTCGTGGCGCCGGAGCGCGTCGTGACGGACGTGGTGCGCTCGTCTGGCAAGCGGCCATTGTTCATCCTGCTCGACGCCACCTGGACCGAAGCGCGCAAGATGTTTCGCAAAAGCCCCTACCTGGAGCGTTTTCCGGTGCTGAGCCTGCAGCCCGAGCAGATGTCACGCTACCGGCTGCGCCGCTCGCGGCGCGATGACCATTTCTGTACGGCGGAAGTGGCCGCCATGTGCCTGGACCTGGCCGGGGATCACCTCGCCTCACAGGCGCTGGACGCCTACCTGGACGTCTTCAGCTTGCACTACCTCAGTGGCAAACGCCGCCTGCCCCTGGATGAACAGGATGCTGTTCACCAGCGCCTGCATACCTTCCTATAGTCCAAGGGGCAGCCTACCGGCTTTGGTTCATAATGACCGGGATGCCGCCAAGGCGGATTGAGCGACTGGCAGGCTGGCTTGACCTATGCCGTCGCCGCTCGGCATCCTTGGCGCCGATTCCCGCCAGTGCGCCCGTGCCGACGGGCCCCTGGTACAGAACAGGATCCTTAGATCGATGGCCACATACGAAATCCTGATTGCCGATGACCACCCGCTGTTTCGCGGTGCACTGCGCCAGGCCGTCACCCTGGGCATGGGCCCGGACGTGCGTCTGGTGGAAGTGGCAAGTATTGCAGAGCTGGAGAACCGCCTGAGCGAAAAGGCAGACTGGGACCTGGTGCTGCTCGACCTGAACATGCCAGGTGCCTACGGTTTTTCCGGCTTGGTCCTGCTGCGCGGGCAGTACCCGCAGATACCGGTGGTGATGGTCTCGGCGCAGGAGGAGGCTGCGGTCGTGGTCAAGTCCCGCGAGTTCGGCGCCAGCGGGTTCATTCCCAAGTCGAGCACCCTCGAAGTGATTCAGGATGCGGTGCGCAAAGTGCTCGATGGCGAAGTGTGGTGGCCACCACAGGCGTTCGAGAAGGTCGATGTGCCTGCTGAAGCGAGGGCTGCCAGCGAAGGGCTCGCCAGCCTGACGCCGCAGCAGTTCCGGGTACTGACGATGGTCTGCGAGGGCTTGCTGAACAAGCAGATCGCCTACGAGCTGAGTGTGTCCGAAGCCACCATCAAGGCCCATGTGACGGCCATTTTCCGCAAGCTGGGTGTGCGCACGCGCACCCAGGCCGCTTTGTTGCTGCAACAACTTGAATCGGTTGCTAGCACCTGATTACCCAGGCCTTCACGCTTTTTTGACCCTTGCCAGCCTAGTCTGCCGGCCCTTTCGTAGCTAAGCGAACCCCATGACGCCATCACCTTTCAAGGGCCAGACTGGTCTGAAACGAATCCTCAACGCCGCGGGCTATTCCCTGGACGGGCTGCGCGCCGCCTTCAAGGGCGAGGCTGCATTCCGCCAGCTGGTACTGCTCAACATCGTGCTGGTGCCTGTTGCCTTCTGGTTGCCGGTAAGCCGTGCGGAGCGGGCGATCATGATCGCGGTGTGTCTGCTTGGGCTGATTGTCGAGCTGTTCAATTCGGCGGTAGAGGCGGCGATCGATCGCATTTCCCTCGAACGCCACCCTTTGTCCAAGAACGCCAAGGACATGGGCAGCGCTGCTCAGTTGGTGTCGTTGTGCATGGTCGCAATCGTGTGGGGCGTGATCCTTCTGTAAGGCTACAACGCAGGGCGCCGCGCCTGCACGGCTCAGGCTATAGGCGGCAGCACGATCTCGTCGCTGCGCGTGACGCCAGCGGTGAAGTGGCGACAGAGTTCCAGAAACTCGCGCATCGCCGAGGTCTGGTATTTCTGCTTGTGCCAGATGAAGTAGAACTGGCGCATCAAGTCCAGCTCGGGTGTTTCCACTGCCACCAGGCTGCCACGGCGAAAGGCATCGCGCAGGGCCAGGCGTGAGATGCATCCGATGCCCAGGCCCGATTCCACGGCGCGCTTGATGGCCTCGGTGTGCTCCAGTTCCAGGCGGATGTCCAGCTGTGCGCGGTGGTGGCGCATGGCCTGGTCGAACGTCAGGCGCGTGCCCGAGCCTTGCTCGCGCAGGATCCACGCCTCACGGGCCAGCGTGGCGATGTCGGCGCGGCCCTGCTTGGCCAGTGCATGTTGGGGGGCGCAGAACACTACCAGTTCATCCGCCACCCAAGGCTGCACCTCAAGGTCCGGATGATTGCAATCACCTTCGATCAGACCCAGGTCAATTTCGTGGTGTGCCACCTGTTGCACGATATGCACAGTATTTTGTACGTGCAGCTTCACCTGGCTTTCGGGGTGTCGCTGCATGAAGCTGCCGATCAGAAGGGTTGCCAGGTAGTTGCCAATGGTGAGCGTGGCGCCCACCACGAGGGAGCCGAACCCTGATTTGCCGTTGAGCAGGTCCTCGATTTCCTTGGCCTGGTCCAGGAGTGCCACGGCTTGTGGCAGCAACTGATGACCCAAGGCGTTGAGGCTCAGGCGCTTGCCCGCCCGGTCGAACAACTGGCAGCTGCTCTGGCGTTCAAGCTCGGTGATGGAGGTGCTGGCAGCCGATTGCGACAGCGCAAGCACGCTTGCAGCGCGTGAAACGCTCTGGTGCTGGGCGACGGCCACGAAGACCTGAAGTTGACGTAGTGTGAATCGCATATCGATATAACCGATAACACATATCTTGATAATCCAGTTAACAGATATTGTCGCTGCCCCTAAACTATCGCGCAACTCTGCGCCTTTTGCGCGCTGCGACTTTCTTCAGGAGCCCCATTAGATGAGCAACATGAACCACGAACGTGTCCTCAGTGTGCACCACTGGAACGACACGCTGTTCAGCTTCAAGTGCACCCGTGATCCGGGGCTGCGCTTCGAGAACGGTCAGTTCGTGATGATCGGCCTGCAGCAGGACTCCGGCCGTCCGCTCATGCGTGCCTACTCCATCGCTTCGCCGAACTGGGAAGAACACCTGGAGTTCTTCAGCATCAAGGTGCCCGACGGCCCGCTGACCTCGCAGCTGCAGCACCTGAAGGAAGGCGATGAGATCATCATCAGCAAGAAGCCTACCGGTACGCTGGTGCTCGACGACCTCAACCCCGGCAAGCACTTGTACCTGCTCAGCACCGGTACTGGCCTGGCGCCGTTCATGAGTGTGATCCAGGACCCGGAAACCTACGAGCGTTTCGAGAAGGTGATCCTGGTCCACGGCGTGCGCTACGTGAACGAAGTGGCTTACCGCGAGTTCATCACCGAGCACCTGCCGCAGAACGAATTCTTCGGCGAAGCCGTACGCGAAAAGCTGATCTATTACCCGACCGTCACCCGCGAGCCTTTCGAGAACCAGGGCCGCCTGACCGACCTGATGCGCAGCGGCAAGTTGTTCAGCGACATCGGCCTGCCGCCGATCAACCCGCAGGATGACCGCGCGATGATTTGCGGCAGCCCGAGCATGCTCGATGAGACCAGCGAAGTGCTGGACAGCTTCGGCCTGAAAATCTCCCCACGCATGCGCGAGCCGGGCGATTACCTGATCGAGCGGGCGTTCGTCGAGAAATAAAGACGCGCCCAGCATGACCAGACGATCCGTTGACCCCACGTCAACGGATCGTTTTTTTTTGCCTGTTTCGTGACCAAGCCCGCTATTCGACCCGCGTCTGGCCGCTGTAGACCAGCAGTTGCCTGCAACGTTTGCACAGGTACCGCCGGCCTTGGCCCACCAATGCGTGCCGCTGCGCCGTGAACGCAAACTCACTTTGCGGACAGGGGCAGCGGTAGAGGTAGCGGGTCACCGCGCGGCGCTTGACGGCGTAGTTGTGGCAGCGCGCCGGCGGCAGTTCGTAGACGCCGCGCATGATCAACTGCCACTCCTGGCCGTGGGCCTGGATACCGTCACCAAAGACCTGGTGAGCGACCAGGTGGGCGACCTCGTGCGCTACGGTCTGGCGCAGGAAGTCTTCGTGGTTCTCGCGGTATAGCTGCAGGTTGAAACGCAGCTTGTTTTCGTGCAGGTGGGCCACCCCGGCTTTTTGCCCGCGCAGCTTGAAACTGACCTGCGGGCGGGGGAAGGCGCGATCAAAAAAGCGCTCGGCCTGCTGATAGCAGATTTCGACGCGTTGGATGAGCAGTTCGGGCATGGGGCAATGAATCCTCTGGCGGCCATTATGCCGCAGCGGCCGTGCACTCACCCAGCCATTGGTCACACGATGGGTTATTTGAGCGTGATCGCCCTGAAGTCTTTGTCGGAATGCCTACAGCCCTGCTGCAATTGTGCGTAAAATAGCCGGCTTTTGTCACACCTCGCGGATTCAAGCGCTATGGGCACCCTTTCGGTCAACCAGAACAAATTGCAAAAACGCCTGCGTCGTCTCGCTGGCGAAGCCATCACCGACTACAACATGATCGAGGATGGCGACAAGGTCATGGTCTGCCTGTCCGGCGGCAAGGACAGCTACACCATGCTCGATGTTCTGTTGCACCTGCAGAAGGTGGCGCCGATCTCGTTCCAGATCGTGGCGGTGAACATGGACCAGAAGCAGCCAGGCTTTCCGGAGCACGTGCTGCCGGCCTACCTCAAGGAACTGGGTGTCGAGTACCACATCGTCGAAAAGGACACCTACTCGGTGGTCAAGGAACTGGTCCCGGAAGGCAAGACCACCTGCTCGCTCTGCTCGCGCCTACGCCGCGGCACCTTGTACACCTTCGCTGATGAAATCGGTGCCACCAAGATGGCCCTGGGTCATCACCGTGACGACATCGTCGAAACATTCTTCCTCAACATGTTCTTCAACGGTGCCCTCAAAGGCATGCCGCCAAAACTGCGCGCCGACGACGGCCGTAACGTGGTGATCCGTCCGCTGGCCTACTGCAGCGAGAAGGATATCCAGGCGTACTCGGACATGAAGGCGTTCCCGATCATCCCCTGCAACCTGTGCGGCTCGCAGGAAAACCTGCAGCGTCAGGTGGTCAAGGACATGCTGGTCGAATGGGAGCGCAAGCACCCAGGCCGGACCGAAAGCATTTTCCGCGCTTTGCAGAATGTCGCACCGTCGCAGCTGGCCGACCGCAACCTCTTCGATTTCACCAGCCTGACGATCGATGAAAACGCCACCCCGCGCTTTCTTGACGTGGTGAACATCTGACCCATGCGTGACTATCAGTGGCTGCACGAGTTCTGCCTGAACCGCTTCGGCTCTGCCCGCGCCCTGGAGGCGGCCCTGCCGCAACCTCGCAGCTCGGAGCAGCTACGGGCGACCAGCGCTGATCGCTACTTGTCGACCCTTGCCCTGCGCGTATTTCGCGCCGGGCTCAAGCACAGCCTGGTGGACGCCAAGTGGCCGGCGTTCGAGCAGGTGTTCTTCGGCTTCGACCCGGAAAAGGTCGTGCTGATGAGTGCCGAGCACCTTGAGCGGCTGATGCAGGACACCCGCATCATCCGGCACCTGGGCAAGCTCAAGAGCGTGCCACGCAACGCCCAGATGGTGCTGGATATCGAAAAGCAGTGGGGCAGCTTCGGGAACTTCATCGCCGATTGGCCAGTAACCGATATCGTGGGTTTATGGAAATACCTGACCAAGCACGGTAATCAGTTGGGCGGTTTGTCCGCGCCGCGTTTCCTGCGCATGGTCGGCAAGGACACCTTCGTGCCGACCGACGATATGGCGGCAGCGCTGATCGCGCAAAAGGTCATCGACAAGAAGCCCACCAGCCAGCGCGACCTGGCCCTGGTGCAGGACGCCTTCAACCAGTGGCACGAACAAAGCGGCCGACCGTTGTGCCAGCTGTCGGTCATGCTGGCCCATACCGTCAATCACTGAGCCGGCGGGGGCGGGCCCGCCCCCCATCAGTTGCCTTCGCCGGCCAGGCGCCTTTGGTACTGGAACTTCCAGCGCACATACAGCAGCGCGGCCGTGAACAGCCCCAGGCTGACCAACAGCTCAAGCCAGCCAAACAGAGCCCGCGCAGGATCGAACGCTGCCACCACCCCCTTGATGAAGTAGATATTGACCACGAAACAGGCCCAGGCATGCGCGCGGGCGCTGGCGCTGACCATGCCTGGCAGTACCAGCAGCAGTGGCAGCAGTTCGATGGCCAGGATCACGCTCACCCGCGCGCCATGCAGATTGGCGAACCACAGGTTGTTCACCACCAGCAGCGCGATCAAGCCCAGCACGAACGCCAAGCTCAGCGCCCGGGTCACCCGTACCCGAGGTGCTAGCCATGCCTGCGCAGGCAGCGGTTTTCGCGCCTTAGCCACGCGTGGTCTCCAAGGCTTTGGCCGTGGTTGCCAGGCGCTGCCCCAGGGCGCGGCACAAAGCGATTTCGTGCTCATCGAGGTCGCGCTTGCCATCGGCGCCGGCGTGGTGGCTCGCCCCGTAGGGTGTGCCGCCGCCACGGGTCTCGATCAGGGCTGATTCGCTGTAGGGCAGGCCCAGTACCAGCATGCCGTGGTGCAGCAGGGGCAGCATCATCGACAGCAGGGTGCTCTCCTGACCACCGTGCAGGCTCGCGGTGGAGGTGAACACACCGGCGGGCTTGCCCACCAGCTCGCCGCCCAGCCACAAGGGGCTGGTACCGTCCAGGAAGTACTTGAGCGCAGCGGCCATGTTGCCGAAGCGGGTAGGGCTGCCCAGGGCCAGCCCCGAGCAGTGGCGCAGGTCGTCGAGGGTGGCGTAGGGCGCGCCACTGGCCGGCACGTCGGGCGCGACCGCCTCGCATTCGCTGGACACGGCCGGTACGGTGCGCAGGCGTGCTTCCATGCCGCCCAGTTCGATGCCACGGGCGATGTGCCGGGCCATCTCGCTGGTCGAGCCATGGCGGCTGTAGTAGAGCACCAGGATATAGGGTTCGCTCACGGCAGGATCTCCAGGATATTTTCGGGTGGGCGGCCGATCACGGCCTTGTCGCCGGCTACCAGGATTGGCCGCTCGATCAGCTTGGGGTGGGTCGCCATGGCGTCGATCAGCTGGGCGTCGCTGAGTGTCGGATCGGCCAGATTGAGTTGAGCGTAGTCGTCCTCGCCCGTACGCAACAGTTGACGGGGCGGGATGCCCAGCTTGTCCAGCAGCACCTTGAGCGTGGCGACATCGGGGGGCGTTTCCAGGTAGCGCACCACGGTAGGCGCCAGGCCGCGGGCCTCGAGCAGTTCCAGCGCGCCGCGGGATTTGGAGCAGCGCGGGTTATGATAGAGCGTCAGGTCAGTCATGTGGGGTCGCATCCAGCAAGGTGTGACCGGTATTCTAACCGCAGCGACTGACCCATTTGCTCTAAAACTCGAGAAGGATTGACCCATGGCAAGGCGTCTGGCAGCAGTAATGGCCATCACCGCGAGCCTGTTGCTCGGTGGTTGCGGTGCCGATTATGGCGTGGACCAGCACGGCAACACGGTAAAGGCCGAACAGGTAGACGGGCACTGGCTGGTGCTCAACTACTGGGCGGAGTGGTGCGGGCCGTGCCGTACCGAAATTCCCGAGCTCAATGCGGCTGCCAAGCAATGGGCCGCTGACGGCATCAAGGTGGTGGGGGTGAATTTCGATGGCCTGCAAGGCGCGGACCTCAAGCAGGCGGCCGATACGTTGGGCATCGATTTCACCGTGCTGGCCCAGGACCCCGCCGAGCGCTATGACCTGCCCCGCAGCGAGGCGCTGCCGGTGACCTACATCATTGATGACAAGGGCAAGGTGCGTGAGCAATTGCTCGGTGAGCAGACGCTCGAAGGCTTGAAGGCCAAGATCAAGGCCCTGAAACAGGGGTGACGCTGGCACGGCCTGAGCGAACGGGGCGCTGACCTGTCAAGCCAGGCCCCGCGGGCAACAGCCCGCCCGCTCAGCCCTCTTCAGGCCACAGGCGCAGCGGCTTGCCGTCGGTGGGCCACAAGCGCAATTGCTGATCCGGCGCCAGGTCCCAGCGGGTGACTTTGCCAAGGGCCTGCAGGAAGCGTTTTTCCTGTTCCATCAAAGCCGGTGCACACAGCTTGCGGGTGCTGCCGACGCTACCAAAACTCAAGCGCTCGCCATCGAGGGTGTAGGCCGCGAACCAGTGATTGCAGCCGGCATTGCCATAGGCGCGCCCGTCGCTGCCCAAGGTCATGCTCAAGTGGCTGTTGTCGATCAGGGGGCGCTCGCCGATCCACTCCAGTACGTAGCTGCGGTCTTGCTGCAGGTCCGAAGGGGCGGTCGCGCAGCCAAGCAGGCCGGTGGCAATCAGTGCGCTGGTAAGCAGGTTTTTCATTGTGCAGGCTCCTGGCAACGGGGGCAGAGGTGCCGGGCGTCCTGGCTTGCCCAGCCCAGTTCGGCGATGCGGGCGCTGGCTGCAGGCTGACGCGCTGCCTTGCCCAGCTTGGCATCGACCGCAAATTCGAAGTCCAGTACCGCATCGCAGCTGTCGCACGCCACTTGCCAGGCCAGGATCTCCAGTTCATGGAAGACTGGCCCGTTGGCCACGGCAACCCACTGTCCGCGCGGGTTGATCAGGTGGCGGACGCTGTCCACGGTCAGGCGCATGGCCAAGTCCTTGCTGCCTTTGAGGGTGACCAGCAGGGTGTCGCCCTTGTGCATCGAGCCACCGTTGCCTGTGACCTGGTAACGGCCGGGCACCAGGGCTCTGCACTCGATCAGGGTGTGCTGCGGGTTGAAGAGGGTGTAACGAAAATCGTGTTCGACCATGGGTCCTCCCTAAATGCCGCGTATCCTAGCATTAACCGGTCACCAGGTTCTGCGCCCTGCCTGCCGCCCAGCAGGCAATGTTCTCAAGCGTCGTCTGGGCAATGGCCTGCAAGGCCTCATGGGTGAGGAAGGCTTGATGGGCCGTGACGATCACATTCGGGAATGTCAGCAGGCGGGCCAGCACATCGTCCTGCAGGGGCAGGTCCGAGCGGTCTTCGAAGAATACTTTGGCTTCTTCTTCGTAAACGTCCAGGCCCAGGTAGCCCAGCTGGCCGCTCTTGAGCGCATCGAGCAGTGCCGGCGTATCGACCAGCGCCCCGCGTCCGGTGTTGATGAGCATGGCGCCAGGTTGCAGGTGGACCAGGCTCTGGGCATTGATCAGGTGCCGGGTGCCTGGCGTCAACGGGCAGTGCAGGCTGATGATGCGTGCCTGGCTCAGCAACGCTGGCAAACTCATGTAGCGCGCGCCCAAGGCCTCGAGCTGCGGGTCGGGGCAGGGGTCGTAGGCCAGCAGTTGGCAGCCGAAGCCGGCCATGATGCGTGCGAAGGCCGCGCCGATCTGGCCGGTGCCGACGACCCCGACGGTCTTGCCATGCAAGTCGAAACCGGTCAGCCCGTGCAAGGTGAAATCGCCTTCACGCGTGCGGTTGTAGGCCCGGTGCAAGCGCCGATTGAGCGCCAGTATCAGCGCCACGGCGTGCTCGGCCACGGCTTGGGGCGAATAGGCCGGTACCCGCACCACATCTATTCCCAGCCGCTGGGCCGCAGCCAGGTCGACATGGTTGTACCCGGCTGAACGCAAGGCCACCAGGCGCGTACCACCGCGCGCCAGGCATTGCAGCACCGCCGCGTCGAGCTCGTCGTTGATGAACGCGCAGACGACCTCGTAGCCCTGGGCCAGCGGCGCGGTATCGGCCGTAAGACGCGCGGACTGAAAATGCAGTGCCAGGCCGCCGCCCACGGCGGCCTGGGTGAAACTCTCCTGGTCATAGTGCTGACTGCTGAACAGCAGGGCGCGCATGGTGGCTCCTTGTGCATAGGCACTGGGTCAGTGGAAAGGGCGGCTGCCCTCAAATACTCAGCCTGGCCTCGGCTGCCAGCCGGCTGATCGCGTTGTCCAGTTCATCGAGCGCCTCCCCAGCCAAGGGGCTGTCCTGCTTGAGCAGGGTCTCGCTGCGTTGGCACGCGGCACGCAGCTGAGGCACGCCGCAATAGCGAGAAGCGCCGTTGAGCCGGTGCACCTGCTCGATGAGCGTACGACGGTCATGCGCTTGACGTGCATCCCGAATAGCGGCGCGGTCATCTTCCAGCGAGGCCAGCAACATGCTCAGCATGTCGGCGGCCAGATCGGCTTTGCCTGCCGCCAGGCGCAGGCCTTCGTCATGGTCGAGCACCTTCAACTCGTCAGGCCCGGTGGGCAGGCTCGCCGGCATCTGCGGCGACAAGCCAAGGCTCAGCCCAGTCCACTTCATCACCACCTGTGCCAGTTGCCGCTCGCTGATCGGCTTGGTCAGGTAGTCGTCCATGCCGCCATGGAGCAAGGCGCGTTTTTCATTGGCCATTGCGTGGGCGGTCAGTGCAACGATTGGCAACGGGTTGCCGCTCTGGGTGTTTTCCCAGCGGCGAATTTGCTCGGTGCAGGCGCGTCCGTCCATGCCGGGCATCTGCACGTCCATCAGTACCAGGTCGAACGGTTCGCTCTGCACGGCCTGTACCGCCGCGTAACCATTGTCGACAGCCGTCACCCGGGCGCCCAGGTCCTCCAGCAGAGTCTGCACCAGCAAGAGGTTGGCCGCGTTGTCATCCACGCACAGCACCTTGGGCTGGCGCTGCTGGCCCACCATGGCGCTGACCTCGCCCTGCAACCGGCGGGGCTGGACCATTTCCAGCAGCAGGCGGCGCAGCTTGCGCGTGCACGATGGCTTGGACAGCAGTTGGCCGTGGCCATTGGACAGGTAAGGGTGATAGAGCGCCTGCTCGGTCGTGGGGCACAGCACCACGCACTGGCAATGATGCCGCTCCAGGTGCTGGTAATACTGACCCAGCTGTTCGGGTGCCAGGGAGCCTACGTTGGCGCCCAGCACGGCGAAGTCGAACGGCTGCCCCGCCTGGCTGGCAGCTTGCACCGCCTGCAGCAGTTGCTCGTAGGAGGTAAAGACACAGACGCTCAAACCGCAGTCCTGCAACTGGTGCTCCAGGGCCTGCCGCGCCAGTGCATGGCCATCGACGATGGCGGCGCGACGGCCGAGCAAGGGCTGCAGAGGCAGCTCCTCGGCATCGTCGTGCGCCTTGGGCAGGTTGAGGCTGATCCAGAACTGCGAACCTTCGCCAGGGGTGCTATCGACGCCGATTTCGCCGCCCATCTGCTCGATCAGGCGCTTGGAGATCACCAGCCCCAGGCCGGTGCCGCCTGGCTGGCGGGCCAAGGAGTTGTCAGCCTGGCTGAAGGCCTGGAACAGCGTGCGTACATCTTGAGGCGACAGGCCAATGCCGGTGTCCTGGACACTGATGCGCAACTGGGCGCTGTCCTCGTGCTCGTCTTCGAGCATGGCGCGCACGACGATGGTGCCTTCGCGGGTGAACTTGATCGCGTTGCTGACCAGGTTGGTGAGGATCTGCTTGAGGCGCAGCGGGTCACCGATCAGCGAGGAGGGCGTATCGCGGTAGATCAGGCACAGCAGCTCAAGCTGCTTGGCATGGGCGGCCGGTGCCAGGATGGTCAGGGTGTCCTGGATCAGGTCGCGCAGGTTGAAGGGGATGCTGTCGAGCACCAGCTTGCCTGCTTCTATCTTTGAGAAATCGAGGATCTCGTTGATGATCCCGAGCAAATTGTCGGCTGACTTCTCGATGGTGTTCAGGTAGTCCACCTGGCGGGGCATCAGCTCGCTTTTCTGCAGCAGGTGGGTAAAGCCCAGAATGCCGTTGAGCGGCGTGCGGATTTCATGGCTCATGTTGGCCAAAAATTCCGACTTGATGCGGCTGGCTTCCAGGGCTTCCTTGCGGGCCATGTCCAGCTCGATGTTCTGGATTTCGATGGTTTCCAGGTTCTGCCGGACATCCTCGGTGGCCTGGTCGATGCTGTGCTGCAGCTCTTCGTGGGCACTGTGCAGGGTCTCGGCCATGCGGTTGATGCCGCGGGCCAGTTCGTCCAGCTCGTGACTGCCCATGGCCGGCAGGCGTTCCTCGAGGTGGCCGTCCTTGAGCTGGTTGACCGCATGCTTGATGCGCTCGATCGGCGTGTTGATGGCACGGCTCATGCGCAGGGCCAGCAGCCCACTGACCACCAGGCAGGCCAGGATCAGAAGCAGCGTGGTGAACAGGTTGCGGTAGCCGCGCAGCAAGGTGCCGTCATGGGACAGCTCGATTTCCACCCAGCCCAGCAAGCGTTCGGCTTCGGCAGGCACGGCATCGGTGGCCAGGTCACGGTGGTGGCCGAACACTGGCATCAGGTAACGAGTGGCGTCGTTGCCACTGCGTTGCAGCAACTGGGTACCGCTGCCGCCGCTGGGCGGTTGGTTGAGCATGCTCGGGCCGGCATGGGCCAGCCGACTACGGTCCGGTGTCAGGAAGGCGACCGCGCGTACGTCGGCCTGTTCGAGGGTTTGCGCGGCAATGCGCTCCAGTTGTGCAGGCGCCTTGCGGGCCATGGCCGGGGCTGCCAGCGGCGCCAGCTGCTCGGCCAGCATCTTGCCCCGTTGCAGCAGTTGCGTGCGCAGGTCGCTCTGTTGCAACCAGGTGAAGTAGCTGCCCAGCACCACTGCCATCAACCCGGCTGGCAGCAGCGCCAGCAACAGCACGCGGCTGCGAATTCCCAAACGATCGAGCACACTCGCCTCCTGTCAATGTGCCTGGATGCCGCCCTGCAAGGCGGCCAAGCGGGGACGTTACTCCCCCTCGCCAGCCATTGCACGCGTTAAGTCCGTACGCAGGTGCAGCACCGGCGGTGGCATGTGGCGCCGTGCATGGGCAAGGCACTGCACGGGCTTTATAGCCTGTAGCTATATGCACCACAGATTGCGTGATATGGCGAAGCGGGGTTTGCCGGTATGATGGGCGCCCCCGCCGTCCGGATTGTGAAAGACACCATGACCTTGCAGTATCCAACCATCGCCGATTGCGTCGGCAATACGCCCCTGGTTCGCCTGCAGCGCCTGGCTGGCCAGACCAGCAATACCTTGCTGCTCAAGCTCGAGGGCAACAATCCTGCCGGCTCGGTCAAGGACCGTCCCGCGCTGTCGATGATCGCCCGTGCCGAATCGCGCGGCCAGATCAAGCCTGGCGATACGCTGATCGAAGCCACCTCCGGCAACACCGGCATCGCGTTGGCCATGGCAGCGGCAATCAAGGGTTACAAGATGATCCTGATCATGCCCGACAACTCCACGGCCGAACGCAAGGCGGCGATGGCAGCCTACGGCGCCGAGCTGATCCTGGTGACCAAGGAAGAGGGCATGGAAGGGGCACGCGATCTGGCTCAGCAGCTGGAAGCCGATGGCCGTGGCGTGGTGCTCGACCAATTCGCCAACGGTGACAACCCGATGGCGCACTACACCAGCACCGGCCCGGAAATCTGGCAGCAGACCCAGGGGCGCGTTACCCACTTCATCAGTTCCATGGGCACCACCGGGACCATCATGGGGTGCTCGCAGTACCTCAAGGAGCAGAATCCGGCGGTGCAGATCGTCGGCTTGCAGCCGATGGAAGGCGCGGCCATTCCGGGTATTCGCCGCTGGCCCCAGCAATACCTGCCAAAAATTTTCGACGCCGCCCGGGTCGATCGCATTGTCGACATGTCCCAGGACGAGGCCGAACAGACCATGCGCAGGCTTGCCCGTGAAGAGGGCATTTTCTGCGGCGTGTCTTCCGGTGGTGCAGTCGCCGCCATGCTGCGCCTGTCCCAGGAAGTGGAAAATGCCACCTTGGTGGCCATCATCTGCGACCGCGGCGACCGTTACCTGTCCACTGGCCTGTTCGATCCGAGCTAAATGTCCAAGAAGAAAACCAACAGCGGCCTGCGCTTTCAGCCAGCCGGTGGCAATCGTAGCCCCCAGATTCCCGTGGGCAAGAAGCAACGCCTGGTCATCAAGCGCCTGTCAGGGGACGGTCGCGGCATTGCTTTCCATGAAGGGCGCACCTGGTTCGTCACTGGCGCCCTGGCAGGCGAAGAGGTCGAGTCGAGGGTGCTCAATGCCCGTGGCAAAGTCGTCGAAGCGCGGCTTGAACGGGTGCTCCAGGCCAGTCCCGAGCGCCGCGAAGCCCCTTGCAAATACTACGGCCAGTGCGGGGGGTGCAACCTTCAACACCTGCCCCATGAGGCTCAGCTAGCGCTCAAGCAGCGCACCCTGGCCGAGCAACTGCAACGGGTGGCCGGTGTGCAGCCCGAGCAATGGGCCGCGCCCTTGACCGGGGCCGCTTTCGGCTACCGTCGCCGCGCCCGTGTGGCCGTGCGCTGGGACCCCAAGACCCGCCAGTTGGCAGTCGGTTTCAGGGCGCAGGCCAGTCAGGACATCGTTGCCATCGATGATTGCCTGGTGCTGGTCCAGCCCTTGCAGTCGATCCTGCGTCATTTGCCCACGGTGCTGCGCTCGTTGGCCAAGCCCCAGGCGCTGGGCCATGTGGAGCTGTTCAGCGGCACGGCCGAGGCAGTGCTGGTGCGTCATGTCGCGCCGTTGCCGGCCGAAGATGTCGCACGCTTGCAGGCGTTCTGCGCCGAGGCCAGCGCGCAGTTGTGGCTGCAGGGTGAAGGCGAGCCGCAGCCGGTGGATGCCACCGGGCCGCTGGGTTTCGACCTGGCGCCCTGGCAGCTGCAACTGGCCTGGCGCCCCGGCGACTTCGTGCAGGTCAACGCCCAGGTCAATACCGCTATGATCGAGCAGGCCTTGGCCTGGCTCGCTCCGCAGCCTGAAGAGCGGGTACTGGACCTGTTCTGCGGCCTGGGCAATTTTGCCTTGCCGCTGGCACGGCATGCCCGTGAGGTGGTGGCGGTAGAAGGCGTACAGGCCATGGTCGATCGTGCGGCGGCCAATGCCCGCAGCAACGATGTGCATAACGCGCAGTTTTTTCAGGCCGATTTATCGCAGCCGTTGACGGGCATGGAATGGGCCGCCGAGGGCTTTTCTGCGGTACTCTTGGACCCACCGCGCGACGGTGCATGGGAGGTGGTGCAGGGCATCGCCCGTCTTGGGGCCAAGCGGCTGGTCTATGTATCGTGCAACCCGGCCACGCTGGCGCGAGACGCCCAGGTGCTGGTCGGGCAGGGGTACCGGTTAACAAGGGCCGGGATTCTCGACATGTTTCCTCAAACGGCGCATGTCGAAGCCATGGCGTTATTCGAAGTGGGCTAGCCAGCTGGCCCCTTGGTGCGGCTTCCAGGGAATGGCAGCCGTGCGGTGATTGCCAGTGCACCCGCAGGGTGCGCTGTATGGAAAGGTAAAACAAAGATGGTACAGGTGAGAGTGCACCAGCCGGTCAATACCGACGGCAGTATCAATCTCGAAGCGTGGTTGGACCATGTGGTCAGCGTCGATTCGGCGCTCGACCGCGCAGCGCTCAAAGAGGCCTGCGAGTTTGCCCAGGAAGTCGAGAAGAAGGGCAACCCGGCCAAGCATTCCTGGGCCGATGGTACGTCGAGCTATCAGGCAGGTCTTGAGATTGCCGAGATTCTCGCGGACCTCAAGCTCGACCAGGATTCCCTGGTAGCGGCGGTCATCTACCGCGCTGTGCGAGAAGGCAAGGTCACCCTGGCCGAAGTCAGCCAGCGCTTCGGGCCGGTCGTGTCCAAGCTGATCGATGGCGTGCTGCGCATGGCTGCGATCAGTGCCAGTCTCAGCCCCCGTCAGTCGCTGGTGCTCGGCTCTCAGGCGCAGGTCGAGAACCTGCGCAAGATGCTGGTGGCGATGGTCGACGACGTTCGCGTGGCGTTGATCAAGCTGGCCGAACGCACCTGTGCCATTCGAGCGGTCAAGGCCGCTGATGACGAGAAACGCCTGCGGGTGGCGCGGGAAGTGTTCGACATCTACGCCCCCCTGGCCCACCGTCTGGGTATCGGGCATATCAAGTGGGAACTGGAAGACCTTTCGTTCCGCTACCTCGAGCCCGAACAGTACAAGCAGATCGCCAAGCTGTTGCACGAGCGTCGCCTGGACCGTGAACGCTTTATCAGCGATGTCATGAACCAGTTGCAGAACGAACTGCTGGCCACCGGGGTGAAGGCGGACATCAGTGGCCGCGCCAAACACATCTACTCGATCTGGCGCAAGATGCAGCGCAAGGGCCTGGAATTCAGCCAGATCTACGACGTGCGCGCCGTGCGGGTGCTGGTCCCCGAGATACGCGACTGCTACACCGCCCTGGGTATCGTGCACACCTTGTGGCGTCACATCCCCAAGGAATTCGACGACTACATCGCCAACCCCAAGGAAAACGGCTACCGCTCCCTGCATACGGCGGTAATCGGCCCGGAGGGCAAGGTGCTGGAAGTGCAAATCCGCACCCACGGCATGCACGAGGAAGCGGAGCTTGGCGTCTGCGCCCACTGGCGATACAAGGGCACCGACGTCAAGCCCAGCTCGAACCACTACGAAGAAAAGATTTCCTGGCTGCGCCAGGTGCTGGAGTGGCATGAAGAGCTGGGCGACATCGGGGGCCTGGCCGAGCAACTGCGGGTCGACATCGAGCCCGACCGGGTGTACGTGTTCACCCCGGACGGTCACGCCATCGACCTGCCAAAAGGGGCGACGCCCCTGGACTTCGCCTATCGGGTGCACACCGAGATCGGCCACAACTGCCGGGGCGCCAAGATCAACGGGCGCATCGTGCCGCTCAACTACAGCCTGCAGACCGGCGAGCAGGTCGAAATCATCACCAGCAAGCACGGTAACCCGAGCCGTGACTGGCTGAACTCGAACCTAGGCTATGTCACCACTTCGCGCGCGCGGGCCAAGATCGTGCACTGGTTCAAGCTGCAGGCGCGCGACCAGAACGTTGCCGCCGGCAAGACGCTGCTCGAACGTGAGCTCAGCCGGCTGGGCCTGCCGCAGGTCGACTTCGAGCGCCTGGCCGAGAAGACCAACGTCAAGACGGCCGAGGACATGTTTGCGTCCCTGGGCGCTGGGGACCTGCGCCTGGCGCATCTGGTCAATGCGGCGCAACAGCTGCTCGAGCCTGAGCGCATCGAGCAGATCGAGCTGGTGCCGCGCAAGCCCAGCGGGCCGCGTGGGGGCAAGCGTGGCGACATTCAGATCCAGGGCGTGGGCAACCTGCTGACGCAGATGGCCGGTTGCTGCCAGCCGTTGCCTGGCGATGCCATCGTCGGCTACATCACCCAGGGTCGCGGTGTGAGCATCCACCGCCAGGATTGCGCCTCGGTGTTGCAGCTGGCCGGCAAAGAGCCGGAGCGCATGATCCAGGTCAGCTGGGGGCCGATTCCGGTACAGACTTACCCGGTCGATATCATCATCCGTGCCTATGATCGCCCCGGTTTGCTGCGCGATGTGTCGCAGGTGCTGCTCAACGAGAAGATCAACGTGCTGGCGGTCAATACCCGCTCGAACAAGGAAGACAACACGGCGCTGATGTCGCTGACCATCGAGATCCCCGGTTTGGATGCCCTTGGGCGCTTACTGGGGCGTATCTCGCAGTTGCCGAACATCATCGAGACACGGCGTAATCGTACGCCCTGAATCCCGCGTGCACGATTCGCGGGCATCCCGCCCCTTAGGGGCCGGTTTGCCCGCCAAGCCCGACCGTCAAGGACTTGCCTGAATGACCTACACCCTCCAGGACCTGCTCCACCTCATGGCCCGCTTGCGCGACCCGCAATACGGCTGCCCTTGGGACCTGAAGCAGGACTATGCCAGCATCGTCCCACACACCCTCGAAGAAGCCTACGAGGTGGCGGACACCATCGAGCGCGGCGATTTCGAGGACTTGCAAGGCGAGCTGGGCGATCTGCTGTTCCAGGTGGTCTACTACAGCCAACTTGCCCGGGAGGAGGGCCGTTTCGCGTTCGACGGCGTGGTGGACGGCATCACCCGCAAGCTCATTCGTCGACACCCCCATGTCTTTCCAACCGGGGACCTGTATGCGCCGCTGGAGACGCCCAGCCTGAGCGATGCGCAGGTCAAGTCACGCTGGGAAGAAATCAAGGCGCAGGAGCGGGCGCAGAAAAGCCGTCCAGAACAGCTGTCATTGCTCGACGATGTGCCAACGGCATTGCCTGCCTTGTCCCGGGCGGCCAAACTGCAAAAGCGTGCGGCCACCGTCGGGTTCGACTGGCCCGAGGTCTTGCCGGTTGTGGACAAGGTGCGTGAGGAACTCGACGAAGTGTTGCAGGCCATGGCCGACGGGGACAGCGATGCGCTGGAAGATGAAGTCGGTGACTTGCTGTTCGCGGTAGTCAACCTGGCGCGTCACTTGAAGCATGACCCCGAAAACGCCTTGCGCCGAGCCAATCGTAAGTTCGAGCGACGTTTTCGCTTTATCGAGCAGGCGTTGCGTGACAGCGGCACTGCCATTGAAGACTGTAACCTTGATGCGCTGGACACCCTTTGGGGTGAAGCCAAGCGTCAGGAAAAGAACCTGCCCAGCTGCGGCTGAGCTGTTGCATAAGTGAGTGAACATTCATGAGCCTTTCCCTTCGCGACCAATTGCTCAAAGCCGGGCTGGTCAACCAGAAACAGGTTTCTCAGGCCAACAAGGCTGAAAAGAAACAGAAGCGCCTGGAGCACAAAGGCCAGGTCGAGGTGGACGATACCCAGCAGCGGCTGGCCAAGGAAGCCATGGCCGAAAAGGCCAAGCGTGACCAGGCGCTCAACCGTGAACAGCAGGAAAAAGCCGAGAAGAAGGCACGCGCCGCGCAGATCAAGCAACTGATCGAAGCGACCCGCCTGCCCAAGCTCACGACCGAGGATTACTACAACTTCGTCGACGACAAGAAGGTCAAGCGTATCGCGGTCAATGCCCTGATGCGCAGCAAATTGAGCCATGGTGCGCTGGCGGTGGTGTCCTACGGGGGCGGTTATGAGGTCATTCCCCGCGAGGCGGCCGTCAAGATCCAGGAACGCGACCCGGGCCGGGTATTGCTGCTCAATACCCATGTCGAGGAAGCCGACGACGACGATCCGTATGCGGCGTACAAGATCCCTGACGATCTGATGTGGTAATGCTGCAAGGCCCTGTCTGAACGTCCACCGGGTGGTCAGGGCCGCATTGTGCGGCGATGGGCCGCAAGGCGGCCCCTGGCGCCATAACGGGTATTCACGTCACGGTTTTCTGAAGATCGCTGTCACTGTGTGGTGCGCTGCTTTTCCAGGTCTTCCAGTTCGACACGGTACTGTTGCGCCTCGTGTTCGTTGTGGAACATCCCGACCAACTGGCCCTGCTGGTGCACATCCCAGATCCGCACGCCTGCGGCCAGGCCTTCGTGGGACATTTTCGATTCGTCGCGTTCGGTCACTTGAACTGTCATCGTTAAACTCCACTTTTTCTGGTTGGGTGCGACAGTTTGTCGCACGCCTTATTTATAGAGTTTGTTAGCAGCCTAAGTAAATAAAACGGCCATGAAACAAGTTTCATGTAGCCATGGCATGCCTAGGCCCGACTGCTTTATGCCCGACCAAATAAAAGCCCCGCACGGTGCGGGGCTTGGTGTTGCGTTATGGCTCAACGCCGACAAGCTTGAGTGTCAGTTACCTTTAACCGGCTTGCCATCGACCGTGCCGTCCTGCAGGACGATCACGTATTCCTTGCCATCGGTTTCCACTTGGCGCAATTGCACCAGCAAGTAGTCCCAGTTCTTGGCAAACCACAGCTCGGTGATGCGCTTGCTCTGGCTTGGATCACGCACACGTTCGACCTTGACGGCATCCACCTGGCCGGTCTTGGTGGTGACTTTCTCAGTACCCAGTACGCGGAAGTCATAGGTGTCGATCTCGTCACCATCGACCACCTGGTAGGTCATGCTCTTCTTGCCAGCGGCAACATCGTGCTGCAGCGCCAGCTGATAGGACGACTTGTCGAGCACCCCACGGTTGAGCGGCAGGGTGATGGCATCGCCACGATCGCTGCCGGTCACTTTCTTGGCAGCCCAGTCGAAGTTCAGGTCGACCTTTTTGGCCTTGCCAAGACCGCCGCGCTCGAAGTGGTAACGCTGCGGCAGCAAGGTGTCGTTATCCAGGCGCAGCGAGCTTTGCTCGGTCAGGCTGGCGATCATCATCGACGCTTTGAAGTTCAGATCCCAGGTACCATCGGCATTCTTGACCAGGCTACGTTCGGCGGTACCGCTCATGGGCAGTTGCTTCCAGTCGGCGGTGTAGCTGGCCGAAAACGGCTTCAGGTCTGCTGCCTGGAGGGGCAGGGCAAGCACGGCAAGAGCCAAGAGCAGGGCACGACGCATAGTATCTCCTAGGATCGAATCAAATGACCGCTGGCCGACAGGGGCTGGCCATCCAGTAATGCACCTTGTTCGCCAAGACGCAAGCGGCCGTTGGCGAACCAGTGAACAGCCATTGGGTAGATGACGTGTTCCTGTGCGTGAACCCGCTGAGCCAGGCTTTGGACCGTGTCATCGGGTGCCACCGGCACGACAGCCTGTACGACCAACGGGCCCCCATCGAGTTCCTCGGTGACAAAGTGAACACTGCACCCGTGCTCGACATCCCCTGCTTCCAGGGCGCGTCTATGGGTGTGCAACCCTTTGTAGCGAGGCAGCAGCGAAGGGTGGATGTTGAGCAGGCGACCTTGGTAGTGGCGCACGAAGTCGCCACTGAGGATACGCATGAAACCCGCCAGTACCACCAGGTCCGGAGCGAACCCATCGATACAGGCCACCAGGGCCGCATCGAAGGCTTCGCGGCCCTCGAAGCCGGTATGGTCAAGGACCGCGGTGTCGATACCGGCAGCGGCTGCACGCTGCAGCCCGTAGGCATCGGCGCGGTTGGAGATGACCGCGCCGATGCGCACGGCGCTGTCCGGGATGGCGCAGCTGTCGATCAGCGCTTGCAGGTTGCTGCCGGAACCCGACAGCAATACCACCACATTGCAGGACTTGCTCGGCATCAGTGCGCCTTGAGGTTCTGCAGCTCGACCTGGGCAGCGCCCTCTGCGGCCTCGGTGATGTGGCCGATGACCCAAGGCTGTTCACCGGCGTTGCGCAGTTCGCTCAGGGCGGTTTCGACCTGGTCCTGGCCTACGCAGATCACCATGCCCACGCCGCAGTTGAGCACGCGGTGCATTTCATGCTCGTCGACGTTGCCCTTTTCCTGCAGGAAATCGAAGACGGCTGGGCGCTTCCAGCTGGCCACGTCGATGACCGCCTGGGCATTGGCCGGCAGTACGCGCGGGATATTGTCCAGCAGCCCGCCACCGGTGATGTGGGCCATGGCCTTGACCGCGCCGGTGTTCTTGATCAGTTGCAGCAGCGGCTTGACGTAGATGCGCGTTGGCGCCATCAGCAGTTCGGTCAGCGGCTGGCCGTCGAGCTGGGTGCTTTCGACGTCTGTGCCCGAGACTTCGAGGATCTTGCGGATCAGCGAGTAACCGTTGGAGTGCGGGCCCGAGGATGGCAGGGCGATGAGCGCATCGCCGGTGGCCACGCGCGAGCCGTCGATGATTTCGGCCTTCTCCACCACGCCTACGCAGAAGCCTGCCAGGTCGTAGTCTTCACCTTCGTACATGCCCGGCATCTCGGCCGTTTCGCCGCCGACCAGCGAGCAGCCTGCCAGTTCGCAACCTGCGCCGATACCGGTGACCACGGTAGCCGCCACGTCCACGTTGAGCTTGCCGGTGGCATAGTAGTCCAGGAAGAACAGCGGCTCGGCACCGCAGACCACCAGGTCGTTCACGCACATGGCGACCAGGTCCTGGCCGATGCTGTCGTGCTTGTTCAGGTTCAGCGCCAGGCGCAGCTTGGTGCCCACGCCGTCGGTGCCGGAGACCAGCACCGGCTGCTTGTAGCCAGCCGGGATCTCGCAAAGGGCGCCGAAGCCGCCCAGGCCACCCATGACTTCAGGGCGTGCGGTGCGTTTTGCCACGCCCTTGATGCGTTCGACCAGTGCTTCGCCGGCGTCGATGTCTACACCGGCGTCCTTGTAGCTCAGGGAGGGTTGCTTGCTCATTGATCCAGGCCTTTAGGAGGGAGGGATTCGTAAAAACGACCCTGACGGCAAGGGCCGGCAGCCATGCAGCGGCTAACCGTGACATCAGTGGTCTGTGAAGGCGCGCGATTTTATCAGGGTTGCCGTGCAGCGGCCATCCTCCGGCCGACGGGCAGGTGAATTTAGGGCTCTCGCCGGTGCAAGATCGCCAGAAGCCTGGCCTTGCCGGTGCTACCTTTAACCGTGCCGCTTGAGGTATGAGTGCTGAAGCTTGAAACTCGCCGTTCCAGAGCACAAGGACACAACGATGCGCTTGTTCACTACTTGGGTCATGGGATGTCTGTGGTTGATCGCAGGGGCGGCCCAGGCCGAGAACGTCTCCGGCCTTTATCAGGTGCGCGAGCCGGTGGCCGGGCAGGGCGCCGAGGCGCGTGCGGCGGCGACCAGCCAGGCCTTCGACACCCTCGTGCTGCGCCTGACCGGCAACCCCAAGGCCGTGCAGAACCCGGCGCTGGCCGCATTGCGCAAGGATCCGCAACCGATCGTCAACCAGGTGGGCAGCGACGCAGGGCCACCCGAAACCGTCCGGGTCGAGTTCGACCCTGGCAGCACCGAACGTGCCCTGCGCAAGGCGGGCCTCAGTCTGTGGGGCAGCAATCGCCCGTCGATTCTGGGTTGGTGGCTCGTCGAGAGTGTTGACGGCACTAGCCTGGTAGGGGACGGCCAGCCTAGCGCCCAGCCGTTGCGGCGCGCGGCCCGTCACCGGGGCTTGCCGCTGCGTCTGCCGCTGGCCGATCTGCAGGAGCAACTGGTGGCCGACGCCAAGCATATCGAAGCCAAGGATCCTGGGCCGCTGCGTGAGGTCTCCCAGCGCTACGGCGCCGATGCCGTGTTGGCCGTGCACGCCCAGGAGATCGACGGCAAATGGCAAGGCAAATGGCAATTGTGGCTGGGCGAGGGGCGCGAGCAGGGCAGTGTCGAAGGAGCGGACCCGGCAGCGCTGGCCGACGCCGTGATGCTTGCCGTGAGCACGCGGCTGGCACCGCGCTACGTAACGCGTCCCGGGGCCAGTGGTCAGGTGCAGATGCAGGTCCAGGGCATGAACCTGCCGCGCTACGCTGAGCTGGCCCGGGTGCTGGAGTCCTACGGCGCGCAGTTGAAGCGGGTCGACGGCGACGTGCTGATCTATTCGGTCACCGCCAGCCGCGAACAACTCCGGGCTCAGCTGGCATTGGCCAAGCTCAGGGAAGTCCCAGCCGAGCAGGCACCTGCGCCGCAGGTGACCCCGGGGCCATTGGGTACGTCCCCAGACGGGACATCGGTGTCGCCTGCGGCCGCCACCAAACCGTTCGATGGCTTGCGCTTTAGTTGGTAAGAGGGTCGTTCATGACTGACATGCGTCGTTGGATCTGGCTGGGCGTGGCATTGATCGCTATCGCCCTGCTCTATAGCCTGCACAATATTCTCACGCCGTTTCTGGTCGGCATTCTGCTGGCGTACCTGGCCGACCCGCTGGTCGATCGCCTGGAGCGCCTGGGTTTGTCGCGGACCTGGGGCGTAGTGGTGGTGTTCGGGCTGTTCACGCTGCTGATGCTTGCACTGTTGCTTGTGCTCATCCCCATGTTGGCCAAGCAGTTGGTGCGCCTGTACGCGCTGGCGCCGCAGATGCTTGACTGGCTCGAACATGTCGCCTTGCCATGGGTGCAGGGGCGTCTGGGCCTTGCCGACGGGTTCTGGAAATTCGACAAGATCAAAGCGGCCATCGGCGCGCACATGGGGCAAACCACCGATATCGTCAGCATGCTCTTGTCCCAGGCAACGGCCTCCAGCCTGGCGTTAATGGCCTGGGTGGCCAACATGGTGCTGATCCCCGTGGTCGGGTTCTACCTGTTGCGTGACTGGGACTTGATGATGGCCAAGTTGCGCAGCTTGTTGCCGCGCCAGAGGGAGCCACAAATCGTTGGCCTGGCCAGCGAGTGCCATGAGGTGCTGGGTGCGTTCGTGCGTGGGCAACTGCTGGTGATGGTCGCGTTGGGCATCATCTATTCGGCAGGCTTGATGCTGGTGGGGCTTGAACTGGGGTTGTTGATCGGCATGCTGGCAGGCCTGGCGGCCATCGTCCCGTACATGGGCTTCATCATTGGTATCGGTGCGGCGCTGGTGGCAGGGCTGTTCCAGTTCGGTGGCGATCTGTATCCCATGCTCGGCATCGTCGCGGTCTTCATGGTCGGTCAGGCACTGGAGGGCATGGTGCTGACACCTCTGTTGGTAGGCGACCGGATCGGTTTGCACCCTGTGGCGGTGATCTTCGCCATCCTGGCCGGCGGAGAACTGTTCGGTTTCACAGGCGTGCTGCTCGCGCTTCCGGTGGCGGCGGTCATCATGGTGCTGCTGCGCCACGTGCACGGCTTGTACAAGGAGTCGGACATGTATGCAGGGGATGCGCCGGCTCCCGTCCACCTCGATCCCCCTGCACCCGACCAGCCGTGACAGGCCGGCAGGTGAGCCTCGGTTGCTGCGGCGATAGTGCAACCCATTGATTTTGCTTGGACTCTGCAGCGGCGTCATTGTGCACCCCGCTTGGCAGGTATAGACTTTGCCGATTGTCCACAAAAGGCCCCCAGCGGTCCTGTCGACCGCCCGCGAGCATGAAACCACCGATCCAGTTGCCCCTGGGTGTGCGCCTGCGCGACGACGCCACCTTCATCAACTACTATCCGGGCGCCAATGCCGCTGCGTTGGGGTATGTCGAGCGGCTTTGCGAAGCCGACGCCGGCTGGACCGAGAGCCTCATCTACCTGTGGGGCAAACAAGGCGTGGGCCGCACGCACCTGCTGCAAGCGGCCACCCATCGCTTCCAGCAGCGGGGCGAGCCTGCCGTCTACCTGCCGTTGGCGCAGCTGCTCGAGCGCGGTACCGGTCTTCTGGACTACCTGGCCCAGTACGAGCTGGTGTGCATCGATGACCTGCACGTCATTGCCGGCAAGCCGGACTGGGAGGAGGCCATGTTCCACCTGTTCAACCGCCTGCGCGACAGCGGCCGTCGACTGCTACTGGCAGCCTCCGCTTCCCCGCGGGAATTGCCGGTCAAGCTGCCTGACCTGAAATCCCGTCTTACCCTTGCCCTGGTGTTCCAGATGCGCGGCCTGTCTGACGAAGACAAGCTACGTGCCTTGCAATTGCGGGCATCCAGGCGCGGCCTGCACCTGACCGACGAAGTGGGTCACTTCATCCTCACCCGCGGCGCGCGCAGCATGAGTGCGCTGTTCGATCTGCTGGAACGGCTCGATCAGGCTTCCCTGCAAGCCCAGCGCAAACTCACCATTCCTTTCCTGAAGGAAACCCTCGGCTGGTAAGCCCCTGGAAACACGGGGCCAGAGCCATCCCACGGAAAAGTCACATCTTTTTCGATAAAATTTGCAAATGGAACTTATAGTGGGCATAGTTCCACCCCACTAAAGGATTACAGACACGGTTGTGCCCATGCTCAAGCGCTTCGCACCCCTCGTGCCACTCGCACTCGTGACCCTGCTTTTTGGCTGCGCGGCTCAAGGCCCGGTATCCCAGCCCCAGGATCACACCCCGGTCGCCGTACAGCCGGCGATCAAGGCCAAGGCCTCGTCTTCGCCAGTGTTTGGCGAACCCCAGGAAGTGGCTACCGACGATGAACTGGAGGTCTTCTCCAGCAGCAAGCCCTATCAGTTGCCCGTGCTGGCCGACAGCATTCTGGAGCGCGGCATGTCGTTGATCGGCACCCGCTATCGCTTTGGCGGTACCTCGGAACAGTCCGGCTTCGATTGCAGCGGCTTCATCGGCTACCTGTTCCGCGAGGAGGCAGGCATGACCTTGCCGCGTTCTACTCGCGAGATGATCAACGTCGATGCGCCGAAGGTGGCGCGCAACAAACTCAAGCCAGGCGACTTGCTGTTCTTCAGCACCAATGGCCGTGGCCGTGTCAGCCATGCCGGGATCTACCTGGGCGACAACCAGTTCATCCACTCCAGCAGCCGTCGTAGCGGCGGTGTGCGCATCGATAGCCTCGGTGACCGTTACTGGAGCAAGACCTTCCTTGAGGCCAAACGTGCCTTGGCCATGGCGCCGACTCATATCGCGCGCAACTAATGGCAATCTGATGTGTCCTAACCACGGCGTCGCTGCTTTGCAAAAAAGCTCGACGCCGTGCGTATTTACAGAAAGCGTCTAATCTAATTTCTCAACTCTATCCCGCTGCGGCCCAGCGTTCCCATACAGGATGTTTTGGCCATGACAACGATGGCGCGCTTCGCTTTCATTTCCCTGGCAGCCTTATTGGCGGCCTGCTCGAGCCAACCCCAGGCACCTGCCCCTACACGGGTCGTGCAGCCTCAGGTTACCTATAGCCAACCCAGCTTCTCGCCCACTGCCGATGACGTACTGATTCGCGCCATTGGTCTGGTTGGCACGCCCTACCGCTGGGGCGGCAATACGCCCGATTCGGGTTTCGACTGCAGTGGTCTGATCAAGTACGTCTACCGCGATGCCGCCGGCATCAGCCTGCCGCGCTCCACGCGGGAGATGATCGGCATGCGTGCGCCTACTGTGGATGTGAAATCCTTGCAGTCCGGTGACCTGGTGTTCTTCGCGACCAGTGGCGGTTCGCAGGTGAGCCATGCTGGCATTTACGTAGGGGACGGGCGCTTCGTGCATGCGCCCCGCACCGGCGGTACGGTGCGGTTGGACTATCTGTCAAACAGCTACTGGGCCAAGGCCTACCTGCAGGCCAAGCGGGTCATCCCACAAGGGCACCTGGCCCAGAACCCCTGAGCCCGATCACCGAGCTTTGCTGACGCGCCAGATGGCATTGCCTACATCGTCAGCTACCAGCACGGCCCCGTGGCCATCCAGGGCAACCCCCACGGGGCGGCCCATGGCTTGGCCGCTTTCATTCAGGAACCCATCGAGTACGTCCATGGGCTTGCCCGACGGCTTTCCCGAGGCGTCGAAGGGTACGAATATCACCTTGTAGCCGCTGTGCGGCTTGCGGTTCCAGGACCCGTGCTGGCCAATCAATGCACCTGCCCCAAAACGCGCCGGCAATACACCCGAGCCGGCGAAGGCCAACCCCAATGAAGCGGTATGCGGCCCCACGGCATAGTCGGGTACTCGTGCCCGGGCGACCTTGACAGGATCCTGGGGCTGCACGCGTTCATCCACATGCTGGCCATAGTAGCTATAGGGCCAACCATAGAATCCACCTGCTTGTACCGAAGTGATGTAATCCGGTACCAGGTCGCTGCCGATTTCGTCACGTTCGTTGACTGCGGTCCAGAGCGCGCCACTGTGAGGCTCCCAGGCAAGCCCGTTGGGGTTGCGCAGGCCGGTGGCGAACAGGTGGTGCTTGCCGGTGCTGGGGTCGATCTCCCAGATCGCGGCGCGCCCCTGCTCCTGATCGAGGCCGTTTTCACCCACGTTGCTGTTCGAGCCCACGGTGACATAGAGGCGCCGTCCATCGGGGCTTGCGATGACATTCTTGGTCCAGTGGTGATTCAACGGGCCGGCTGGCAGTGAGGTGACTACCTCTGCCGGACCGGTTACCTGGCGTGCACCGGGCTGGTAGTGAAAACGCAGCAGTTTATCCGTATCGGCCACGTAAAAATCGTTGCCCACCAGTGCCATCCCAAAGGGCGAGTTCAGCCCGTCGGCAAAGGTATGGCGGATTTCCGCAACGCCGTCCTGGTCCGCGTCGCGCAACAAGGTAATGCGATCAGGGCTGGGCACGGCGGCCCCCGCGCGTGCCATGACCCGCTTCATGGCCCATCCGCGAATACCCTTGGCGTCTTCGGGTTTGGCAGGTGCGTTGGTTTCTGCCACCAGCACGTCGCCATTGGGCAGCACATAGAGCCAGCGCGGATGGTCGAGGTCACCGGCAAAGCGCGACACCTGCAACCCGGGTGCAGCCTGGGGCATGCGTCCGGCGGGCCAGCCGACGGCTGGCGCGATGTTCACGGTGGGTAGCAGGGTCTTGGCGGGGGAGGGCAGCTGCGGCGCGGGGCCGGTGCCGTCGGCCACTGTCAGGCGCGCCCTTTCGCCGCAGCCACTCAAGCCCAGGCTTACAACAAGTGCAACAGGCAGTGCCACGCGGTTCATGGTCGGCGTCCTCGGCAGGTTCTATTGATTCAGAGGGTAGGGAATGCCGCGGGTTCATTCGCACAGGCGGCAGGGGCTGCATCGGCGGCTCGGCGATCGCTGCTGTGCCGCCAGGCGAGCCGCGTCGATTGACGCTCCGGGTGCAACCCTCTAACCTTCGCGCGTGTTTCAGGTGCCCCGCCAGCCACGTCTGGCCAGGGTGAAACTGGGAAGTCGGTGAGCGCCCGCAGGGTGCGATTCCGGCGCTGCCCCCGCAACGGTAGGTGAGAGACGGCCGCGCAGGGCCACTGGGTACGATCCCCGGGAAGGCGCGCAGGTCAGGGCCAGTGGCCCGCTCACGAGCCCGGAGACCGGCCTGATACTGCCAACGGCATCACGGAGGGTGATGCGCGGTGCACTCTGGCTTTGGCCAATGCCCCTGCGCGCGCTCCGTTTGCCTGCCCATTCCCTGACACGGCGCTCGATCGTGGTGTCAGCCAGCGGAGAACTTCCCATGAGCGACGCCACCGAGCGCGACGAACGCCATCTGGCACGGATGCAGCGCAAGAAAGCGGTCATTGACGAGCGCATTGCCAACTCCCCTAACGAATGCGGCCTGCTGCTGGTGCTCACCGGCAATGGCAAGGGCAAGAGCAGCTCGGCCTTCGGCATGCTGGCCCGGGCCCTGGGCCACGGCATGCAGTGCGGCGTGGTGCAGTTCATCAAGGGCCGCAACAGCACCGGCGAAGAGCTGTTCTTCAGGCGCTTTCCCGAACAGGTGCGCTACCACGTGATGGGCGAGGGCTTCACGTGGGAGACGCAGGACCGCCAGCGTGACATTGCGGCGGCAGAAGCGGCGTGGGCCGTCTCCCGGCAACTGCTGCAGGATCCTGCGGTGCAGTTCGTGGTGCTCGACGAGCTCAACATCGCGCTCAAGCACGGCTACCTTGATCTGGACCAGGTGCTGTCGGACATCCAGGCCCGCCCTCCCATGCAGCACGTCATCGTCACCGGTCGCGCGGCCAAGCCGGAAATGGTCGAGCTGGCCGACACCGTGACCGAAATGGGTATGCTCAAGCACGCGTTCCAGGCCGGTATCCGTGCCCAGAAGGGCGTCGAGCTGTGAGCCAGGCCCGCCATTGCCCCGCCGTTCTGATTGCCGCACCGGCCTCTGGCCAAGGCAAGACCACGGTCACTGCCGCGCTGGCGCGCCTGCACCGGAATCTGGGCCGCAAGGTGCGGGTGTTCAAATGCGGGCCTGACTTTCTTGACCCCATGATTCTCGAACGTGCCAGCGGTGCACCCGTTCGCCAGCTCGACCTGTGGATGATCGGTGCCGAGGAGAGCCGCCGGCTGCTCTGGGAGGCGGCAGGTGAAGCCGACCTGATCCTCATCGAAGGGGTGATGGGGCTGTTCGACGGCACCCCTTCGAGTGCCGACCTGGCGCGTCACTTCGGCGTGCCGGTGCTGGCGGTGATTGATGGTACGGCCATGGCCCAGACCTTTGGCGCGCTGGCCCTGGGCCTGGCGCGTTATCAGCCGGACCTGCCGTTTGCCGGAGTGTTGGCCAACCGGGTGGGCAGCCTGCGTCATGCGCAACTGCTCGAAGGCAGCCTGACGGAGGGCCTGCGTTGGTATGGCGGCTTGTCCCGCGAGCGCGGCATCGAACTGCCCAGCCGTCACCTGGGGTTGGTGCAGGCCAGCGAGTTGAACGACCTGGACGCACGTCTGGACGCTGCTGCCCAAGCATTGGGCGCCAGCTGCGATGCCGCGTTGCCACCGGCCGTCACCTTCGAGCCGGCCGATCCGCTATCCGCCCAGGCTACCTTGGCGGGTGTACGTATCGGTGTAGCCCGCGACGAAGCCTTTGCCTTTCTCTATGGCGCCAACCTGGACCTGTTGCGCCGTCTAGGCGCACAGGTGCAGTTTTTCTCCCCCCTGCATGATGCGCAGCTGCCCGAAGTGGACAGCCTGTACCTGCCCGGCGGTTACCCCGAGTTGCACCATCATGCCCTGGCGCGCAATACCTCAATGTGCCAGGCCATCCGCGCCCATCACGCCCAAGGCAAGCCACTGCTGGCCGAATGCGGCGGCATGCTGTATCTGCTCGACGCGCTGACCGACGTGGCCGGGGACAGGGTCGAGTTGCTCGGGTTGCTGCCAGGTGAAGCGACCATGCAAAAGCGCCTGGCGGCCCTGGCCCTGCAAGCGGTCGAGCTGCCCGAGGGCACACTGCGCGGCCATACCTACCACCACTCCCTGACCAGCACTGCGCTCAAGCCGCTGGCACGTGGGTTGAGCCCCAACGGCGGGCGCGGCAACGAAGCCGTGTATCGGCTGGGCCGCTTGACCGCGTCCTACGTGCACTTCTACTTCCCCTCCAACCCGGAGGCGGCCGCAGCGCTGCTTTGCCCATGAGCGAGCATGCGTTCAGCGACCAGGAGCGTGCCGCGGTCTATCGCGCCATCGGCGAGCGGCGCGACATGCGCCATTTCGTTCAAGGCGAGGTGGCGCCGCAGGTCATGACACGGTTACTCAGCGCAGCCCACCAGGCACCGAGCGTGGGCTTGATGCAGCCATGGCGGTTCATCCGCATCACCGAGCGGGCCTTGCGTGGGCGCATCCAGGCACTGGTGGAGGCCGAGCGGGCGTTGACTGCACAGGCGCTGGGCGAGCGCTCGGACGAATTCATGAAGCTCAAGGTAGAGGGCATCAACGATTGCGCCGAACTGTGGGTCGCCGCCTTGATGGACAACCGTGAGCCCCACATTTTCGGGCGCCGCACGCTGCCTGAGATGGACTTGGCCTCGCTCGCCTGCGCCATCCAGAACCTCTGGCTGGCCGCCCGTGCCGAAGGGCTGGGCATGGGCTGGGTATCGCTGTTCGATCCCAAGGCGCTGGCAGCGTTGCTTGGCATGCCCAGCGGCGCCAAACCCGTGGCCGTGCTGTGCCTGGGGCCGGTGGCGGCATTCTACCCTGCACCCATGCTGGTCATGCAGAACTGGGCCGAAGAACGGCCGTTGCACCAGATGCTGTTTGAAAACCGTTGGGGAGAAGGCGCATGAGCGTGGCGTTGCTGACCGTGGCCGGTGTGGCCCTGGATGCATTGTTCGGCGAGCCCCGGCGGCGCCATCCGCTGGTTGCGTTCGGCAACATGGCCAGCAGCCTTGAGCGGCGCTTCAATGCCGGCGGGCGTGGTTGGCGCAGTCATGGTGTGAGCGCCTGGTTCCTGGCGGTGGTGCCCCTGACCTTGCTGGCCCTCATGCTCTCCTGGCTGCCTGTGATCGGCTGGCTGGTCGATGTGCTGGCGTTGTACTGCGCCCTGGGGCTGCGCAGCCTGGGCGAACATGTGCTGCCGGTGGCCACGGCCCTGCGCCAGGGGGATCTGGAAGAAGCACGGCGGCGGGTGGGGTATCTGGTCAGCCGTGAAACCCGTGAGCTGGACGAGACGGCGGTAGCGCGGGCAGCCACTGAGTCGGTGCTGGAAAACGGCAGCGATGCCGTGTTCGCCGCCTTGTTCTGGTTTGCTGTGGCCGGGGCGCCAGGGGTGGTGCTTTATCGACTGAGCAACACCCTCGATGCCATGTGGGGCTATCGCAACGAGCGCTTCGAGCGCTTCGGCTGGTGCGCGGCGCGCATCGATGACCTACTCAACTACGTGCCGGCGCGCCTGGTCGCGCTTACTTATGCGGTGCTGGGCAAAACCCGTCTGGCGCTGGCCTGCTGGCGGCGCCAGGGGCCACTGTGGGACAGCCCCAACGCCGGCCCGGTCATGGCGGCCGGGGCAGGGGCCCTGGGTGTTGAATTGGGCGGGCCGGCGGTGTACCACGGCCAGCTGCACGACCGCCCGCGCCTGGGCGACGGCCCACCGGCCAGCCCCGATGCCATCGAGGGCGGTTGGACGCTGGTGCAGCGTGGGGTATGGCTGTGGCTGTTGGTGTTCTGTCTGGGAGCTTATCTGAATGCTTGAACATGGAGGCCGGCTGCTGCGCGCGGTTCGGCAGTACGGCATCGCCCGCGAGCAGTGGCTGGACCTGTCCAGCGGCATTGCGCCCTGGTCCTTCCCGATACCGCCGATCCCACTCGAAGCCTGGGCACGGCTACCGGAAACAGACGATGGCCTCGAACAGGCGGCGTGTAGCTACTACGGCGCCACGCGACTGCTACCCGTAGCGGGCTCACAGGCTGCCATCCAGGCCCTGCCGCTGTTGCGCAGCCCGAGCCGGGTCGGGGTGCTGACGCCCTGTTATGCCGAGCATCCCTATGCCTGGCAGCGCGTTGGACACGCGTTGCTCGAGCTCGATGAGCATCAGGTCGACGACGCGCTCGACGACCTCGACGTCCTGGTCTTGGTCAACCCGAACAACCCCACCGGCCGTGTCGTGCCTGCGCCCACGCTGCTGGGATGGCATCAGCGCCTGGCAGCGCGCGGTGGTTGGCTGGTGGTCGATGAAGCTTTCATGGACAACAGCCCCGGAAACAGCGTGATGGAAAGTGCCGAGCGCCCCGGTTTGATCGTGCTGCGCTCGTTCGGCAAGTTCTTCGGCCTGGCCGGTGTGCGCCTGGGCTTCGTGGCCGCAGAGCATAGCTTGCTGCTGCGCCTGGCCGAACTGCTCGGCCCGTGGACCATCAATGGTCCCAGCCGGGTGCTGGCCCAGGCCAGCCTGACCGACCTGGCCATGCAGCAGCTGCAGCGCCAGCGCTGTGCAGACGCCAGCGAACGCTTGGCGGCTTTGCTCACCCATGCAGGGCTGGCGCCCGCCGGCGGGTGTGACCTGTTCCAGTACGTGCGGTGCGAGCATGCCGCGCGATTGCACGATCACCTTGCCCGACACGGGGTGCTGGTGCGCCAGTTCGAGCGCCCGGCGGCCTTGCGTTTCGGCTTGCCGCCAAGCCAGGCAGACGAACGACGATTGGCCCAGGCCCTGAGTGCCTACCCCAAGGACCTTACATGACGACCCTGATGGTGCAAGGCACCACCTCCGATGCCGGCAAAAGCACCCTGGTGACTGCCCTGTGCCGCTGGCTGCTGCGCCAGGGCATCGGCGTGGTGCCATTCAAGCCGCAGAACATGGCCCTCAACAGCGCCGTGACCGCCGACGGTGGCGAGATTGGCCGGGCCCAGGCGGTGCAGGCCCAGGCCTGTCGCCTGGCGCCGCACACCGACATGAACCCGGTGCTGCTCAAACCCAACAGCGACACAGGCGCCCAGGTGATCATCCATGGCCGTGCGGTGACCAGCATGAACGCGGTTGCCTACCACGATTACAAGGCCATCGCCATGCAGGCCGTGCTGGCCTCGCACCAGCGCCTGAGCCAGGGCTGGCCAGTGGTCATGGTCGAGGGCGCAGGGTCGCCGGCGGAGATCAACCTGCGGGCCGGCGACATTGCCAACATGGGGTTCGCCGAAGCCGTGGACTGCCCGGTGATCCTGGTCGCCGACATCAACCGCGGGGGCGTGTTCGCCCACCTGGTCGGTACCCTCGAACTGCTGTCGCCCAGCGAGCAGGCGCGGATCAAAGGGTTTGTCATCAACCGTTTCAGGGGCGACATCGCTTTGTTGCAACCTGGGCTCGACTGGCTGGAGCAGCGCACCGGCAAACCCGTGCTAGGCGTGCTGCCGTACGTCACCGACCTGCACCTTGAAGCCGAGGACGGCATCGACCGGCGCCAGAGCGAAAAGCAGCAGCGCGTGCTCAAGGTGATCGTGCCGGTGCTGCCACGCATCAGCAACCACACTGACTTCGACCCGCTGCGCCTGCACCCGCAGGTCGACCTGCAGTTCATTGGCCCTGGTCAGCCGGTGCCGCCAGCGGACCTGATCATCCTGCCGGGTTCCAAGAGCGTGCGTGGCGACCTTGCGCAATTGCGCGCGCGTGGCTGGGACAGGGCCATCGAACGCCATCTGCGCTATGGCGGCAAGGTAATCGGTATCTGCGGCGGCCTGCAGATGCTTGGGCGCGAGGTGCACGATCCGCTGGGCCTGGAGGGCGCTGCAGGCTCCAGCCCCGGCCTCGGCCTGCTGGACTACGCCACGGTGCTGGAAGCCGACAAGCAGTTGCGCAATGTCTCCGGAACCTTGCACCTGGACGCATCGCCCGTGACCGGTTACGAGATCCATGCCGGTGTCACCACTGGCCCTGCGCTGGCGCACCCGGCGGTACGCCTGGCCGACGGCCGCTGCGAGGGTGCCATCAGCACGGACGGCCAGGTGTTGGCCACTTACCTGCACGGGTTGTTCGAGGGCAGCGCCTCCTGCGCGGCCCTGCTGCGCTGGGCTGGGCTTGAAGACGTGCAACTGATCGACTACGAGGCGTTGCGCGAGCGCGATATCGAACGCCTGGCTGATCTGGTGGACAAGCACCTGGACACCCAGCGCCTGCGCCAATTGTGTGGAGTACCCTGACGTGCGTACGTTCGTGATCGGCGGAGCCCGGTCTGGCAAGAGCCGCTTGGCCGAGCAGCGGGCAGCCGACTGCGGCCTGCCCGTGACCTATATCGCCACCAGTCAGCCGCTGGACGGCGAGCTCGATGAGCGGGTGCAGCTGCACCGCCAGCGCCGGCCCGTGGAGTGGGGGTTGATCGAAGAACCCTTGGCCCTGGCTGCTGTACTAAAGGCCGAAGCTGCTGCTGACCGCTGCCTGCTGGTGGACTGCCTGACGCTGTGGCTGACCAACCTGCTGATGCTGGATGACCCGCGCCGGTTGGCCGAGGAACGTGATGCCCTGTTGGGCTGCCTTGAACACCTGCCCGGCCACATCATCCTGGTCAGTAACGAGACTGGCCTGGGTGTGGTGCCCATGGGCGAGTTGACGCGACGTTACGTCGATTTGGCCGGTGTCGTGCACCAGGCGGTGGCCGAACGTTGCCAGCAGGTGATCCTCACGGTCGCTGGCCTCCCACTCACGCTCAAAGGACCTGCATCATGAACCCTGTCTGGTGGCAGATGCCCTGCCGGCCCATCGACGGTGCGGCCATGGCCGCAGCACGCGAGCGGCAGCAACAATTGACCAAGCCTGCCGGTTCGCTCGGCCAGCTCGAAACGCTCGCCATTCAGCTGGCAGGCCTGCAGGGCTGCGAACGGCCGGTGCTCGAGCACGTCGCGATCAGCCTGTTCGCCGGCGACCACGGCGTGGTCGAGGAGGGCGTCTCGGCGTATCCTCAGGCCGTGACAGGCCAGATGTTGCGCAATTTCGTCGGCGGGGGTGCCGCCATCAGTGTGCTGGCACGCCAACTGCACGCCACCTTGGAGGTGGTCGACCTCGGCACGGTCGACCCGACGCTCGCACTGCCGGGCGTTCGCCACGTGCACCTTGGCCCCGGCACGGCCAATTTCGCCCGAGAGCCCGCCCTGAGCGAGGCACAATTGCAGGCCGCCTTGCAGGCAGGTCGTGACAGCGCGCTGCGGGCGGCGGCCCACGGCGCACAGCTGTTCATCGGCGGTGAAATGGGTATCGGCAACACCACCGCAGCGGCGGCGCTGGCCAGCGTACTGCTCGCCTGTCCGCCAGCCACGCTGAGCGGGCCAGGCACTGGGTTAGACAGTGCCGGCGTGCAGCACAAAGCGCACGTCATCGAGCGGGCTCTGGCCTTGCACCGCCTGGCGGCCGATGAACCGCTGCGTGCACTGGGCTGCGTGGGGGGCTTCGAGCTGGCGGCGCTGGCCGGCGCTTATCTGGCGTGTGCCCAGGCGGGTGTGGCGGTGCTGGTGGACGGGTTCATCTGCACGGTGGCGGCCTTGGTGGCCGTGCGCCTCAACCCCCAGTGCCGCGCTTGGCTGTTGTTCGCCCATCAGGGTGCGGAGCCCGGCCACCAGACGGTGCTGAGCGCTTTGCAGGCCGAGCCTTTGCTGGCTCTGGGGCTGCGCCTGGGTGAGGGCAGTGGTGCCGCCCTGGCCGTGCCGTTGCTGCGGCTGGCCTGCGCGCTACACGGGCAAATGGCGACCTTTGCCGAGGCTGCCGTGGCGGACCGTCCGGCATGAGGCTCGACCTGCTGCGCCACGGGGAAACCGAGCAAGGTGGTCTGCGTGGCAGCCTCGATGACGCCCTGACCGAAAAGGGCTGGGCTCAAATGCGCGCCGCCGTGGCCGACGCAGGGCCTTGGCAGGCATTGGTCAGTTCGCCATTGCAGCGCTGTGGCCGATTTGCCGATGAGCTGGGCGCCAGGCTGGGCCTGCCCGTGCAGCGCGAGCCTGCATTGCAAGAACTGCATTTCGGCGATTGGGAAGGGCGCACGGCGTTGCAGGTCATGGAACACGACGCCCAGGCGCTTGGGCAGTTCTGGGCTGATCCCTACGGCTATACGCCGCCCAATGGCGAGCCGGTCCAGGCGTTTGCGCAGCGCGTCCTGACGGCCATCGAGGGGTTGTACCGCCAGCATGCTGGCAAGCGCGTACTGCTGGTCACCCATGGTGGTGTCATGCGGCTGCTGTTGGCCCGCGCCCGTGGCCTGCCCAGGGCGCAGCTGTTGCAAGTGGAAGTCGGCCATGGCGCATTGGTGCGCTTGCAAGTCGGCGAGGATGGCCAGCTGGTTGAGGGGAGTTAGCATGCTGCCATTCTGGATTGCCCTGCAGTTTCTAAGCAGCCTGCCTGTCACCTTGCCCGGCATGCCAACGCCACGCCAGGTAGGCCGCTCGTTGTTGTACTACCCCTTGGTCGGGCTGCTGTTCGGTCTCCTGCTATGGCTGGCCAGCCACTGTCTCGCAGGCGTTGCGGCGCCGCTGCATGCCGCCTTGCTGCTGAGCCTCTGGGTGCTGCTCAGTGGCGCGCTGCACCTGGACGGCCTGGCAGATAGCGCAGACGCCTGGCTAGGCGGGTTTGGTGATCGCGAACGCACGCTGCAGATCATGAAAGACCCGCGCAGCGGGCCGGCAGCGGTGGTGACGCTGGTTTTGGTGCTGCTGCTCAAGTTCTGCGCCTTGTGGGCACTGATCGAGCAGGGAGCTGGCCTGCAACTGATGCTGGCACCGGTCATCGGTCGAGCAGCGCTGCTGGGGCTGTTCCTGTGTACCCCCTATGTGCGGCCTGGCGGGTTGGGCCAGGCGCTGGCCGAGCACATGCCCCGCCGCGCAGCAGGGTGGGTACTGTTGATCTGTGCCGGCCTGGGCCTGACATTGGCTGGCTGGGCAATGGTGCTGACGGCGGTCGTGTTCGTCGCCTTGCGCAGGCTGATGTGCAATCGCCTGGGCGGTACCACGGGCGATACCGCAGGTGCACTGCTGGAGCTGCTTGAGCTCACCGTTCTGCTGGGCCTTGTCGTGATCCCGTAAGCCAATCGGGGCAGCGTGGCTTGGGATTTATCCAATTATGTAGGACGACTCTGCAGGCGCCTTCTGCAAAGATCATCTGAAAAAAAGCCGGCAAACTAATCCTGTAAAACGCCTTCACCGGATGCACTACCCTCAGGCGCTTGTTTCCAAGAGGCGTGTGTGATGCATTATTGGCTGCTCTTCCTGGCCCTGCTGGGCTTCACTCCACCTGCCGCCCAGGCAGCCGATCTCATGGCGTTCTGGGACCAACCCCGGCATGGGGGCAACAGCTTCAATCGATTGCCCCCTGACCAGGCCTACTTTGATGCCCTCCGGGCTTATGGCGCGACCTGGGTTCGGGTGTCCTATGACAAATGGCGACCTGCGCAGAGGGACTTTCTATTGGGCAATGCCGATGGCTATCACGGTTTGCCCGCCAGCGACCTGGCTACCCTGCGGTCGGTGTTGGATCGGGCCCATCGAGCCGGCCTCAAAGTGGTGATCGCACCGTTATCATTGCCGGGCATGCGCTGGTCGCAGAACAATAACGGCACCTTCGACGACCGACTGTGGCAGGACAAGACCTACTGGGCGCAGGCCGCAGCCTTTTGGCGCGACGTCGCCCGTGCGTTGAAGGATCATCCTGCGGTCGCTGCGTACAACCTGGTGAACGAGCCCGCACCGGAAAAGCGCAGCGATCTGCCCGAACATGCCAGCCCGGAGCGCATGCAACGCTGGTATGCGCGCGAGCAAGGCAGTGCGCGTGATTTGCCGGCGCTGTACCGGCAGTTGACGGCGGCCATACGCGAGGAGGATGCGGTAACGCCGATCATGGTGGATTCGGGCTGGTATGCCGCCGCCGATGCCTTCACCTATTGGCCCGCGCCGCTGCCCGATGACAGGGTGCTCTACAGCGTGCACATGTACGAACCCTATGCAGCGACCAGTGCGCCCAACATGACCCGCCGACAGCCGCTGGCCTATCCAGGGGCGGTGCCCTTCGCCGGCCAGCTTCAGCAATGGGACGGCCAGCGCGTGGCGCAGTACCTGCAAGCCCCGCTGAACTGGGCCGATACCATGAACGTGCCCCGTTCCCGCCTGGTGGTGGGCGAATTTGGCTGCATGCGCCGCCTGTCAGGCTGCCGCCAGTACCTGGAGGACGTACTGGGCGTGCTCGATCAGTACCGCTTGCACTGGGCGTTCTACAGTTTCCGCGAAGACAGCTGGGACGGGATGGACTACGAATTGGGCACCGCCAAAGTGCCCTGGCGCTACTGGCAGGCGATCGACCAGGGGTTGGCCGACCCGCTGCCGCGGCAAGCGACCCCCGCGTTCGAACCCATCCGCAAGCGACTGGCGACAGATCAATGACGACCTGCGCTGACGTCCTGCTTGCTGTCAGTCAGCTTCAGCGTTCATGCTGTAACCAAATGCTTCCTTGATGACTTGGCGTACGTGGCGGTGGATGGCCTTGCAGTGCCAGGTTTCATCAACGGCAGCACCTGACGACCTTGCGATGGGCTGGAGACAATAACAATGACGTCTGTATGGCGAACCAGTGGATGGGTGTTGACTGGGGCGGCGCTGATCCTTGCGCTGTCACTTGGCGTCAGGCACGGCTTTGGCTTGTTCCTGGCACCGATGAGCGCCGATTTTGGCTGGGGGCGCGGCGTCTTTGCCTTCGCCATCGCCTTGCAGAACCTGATCTGGGGCCTGGCCCAGCCCTTTGCCGGGGCGTTGGCCGATCGCCTTGGCGCCTCGCGGGTGGTGATGGTTGGCGGCGTGCTGTATGCGGTGGGCCTGGCGATGATGGGCATGGCCGACTCTGCCTGGTCGTTGTCATTGAGCGCCGGCCTGTTGATCGGCATTGGCCTGTCGGGAACGTCCTTTTCGGTCATTCTGGGCGTCGTCGGCCGGGCCGTGCCGCCTGAAAAGCGCAGCATGGCCATGGGCATTGCCAGCGCCGCCGGTTCGTTCGGTCAGTTCGCCATGCTGCCCGGCACCCTCGGCCTGATCCAATGGCTCGGCTGGTCGGCGGCTTTGCTGGTGCTGGGCCTGCTGGTGGCCTTCATCGTGCCGTTGGTAGGCCTGTTGCGCGACCGTCCCTTGCCCTCTTACGGCAACGAGCAGACGCTGGGCGAGGCGCTGCGTGAGGCGTGTGGGCACGCCGGTTTCTGGCTGCTGGCGCTGGGCTTTTTCGTGTGCGGCTTTCAGGTGGTGTTCATCGGGGTGCACCTGCCGGCGTACCTGGTGGACCAGCATCTGCCAGCCACCACGGGCACCACGGTGCTGGCCCTGGTGGGGCTGTTCAATATCGTGGGCACGTTCACGGCTGGTTGGCTGGGCGGGCGCCTGTCCAAGCCACGCTTGCTGACTGGGCTCTACCTGCTGCGTGCGGTCGTCATCGTGCTGTTTCTCTGGGCGCCGGTGAGTGCATTCAGCGCGTACCTGTTCGGTATAGCGATGGGCCTGTTGTGGCTGTCCACGGTGCCGCTCACCAACGGCATCGTCGCCACGGTCTTCGGCGTGCGTAACTTGTCGATGCTTGGCGGTATCGTGTTCCTGTTCCACCAGCTCGGGGCGTTTCTGGGCGGTTGGCTGGGTGGCGTCGTGTATGACCGCACTGGCAGCTATGACCTGGTCTGGCAGATCGCGATCCTGCTGAGTGTCTTGGCTGCGGCGCTCAACTGGCCGGTCCGTGAACGGCCTGTGGCACGCTTGCAGGTAACGGCGGCATGAACCCAGTATTGATCCGTATGGCTCTCGCGCTGGTGGCGCTTTTGGTGCTGATGCTGGCCTGGTGGGGGTGGCACGAGGGCGGCATGGCGCTCATGCAATTGGGCATGGGCGTCTGTTAGCCGCTAGGCTGCCAGTTCAAGGTTGATCGAGCAGGAGCGGGATGTCATGAGCGTGAAGTGGATGGTGGTGCCGGTATTAGCGTTGATGGCCAGCGCGTCCAGCAGGGCGGCCGAATGCCCGGCCGTGTTGCAGGACACGCTGCCGGAGTTGCGGGGCAAGGGTGAGGTCGCGTTGTGCGAGCGGTTTGCCGGTAAGCCGTTGGTGGTGATCAACACGGCCAGTTATTGCGGGTTTGCGCCGCAGTTCGAGGGGCTTGAGGCGGTGTACAAACAGTACCATGGCCGTGGGCTGGAGATGCTGGGCGTGCCTTCGAACGACTTCAAGCAGGAGGATGCGGACAGCGAGAAGACGGCGAAGGTGTGTTATGCGAATTATGGCGTGACGTTCACCATGACCAAGGAACAGGCGGTGCGGGGCAAGGATGCGATTCCGATGTTTGCGGAGTTGGCCAGGCAGAGCAGTGCGCCCAAGTGGAATTTCTACAAGTATGTGATTGATCGTCAGGGCAAGGTGATTGGTAGTTTTTCGAGTTTGACGAAACCGGATGATGCTGAGTTTAAGGCAGCGATTGAGAAAGCTATCGCTTCGCAGCCTTGATCTTTGGGTGCGCTCAAGTATTGATCTCAGTTCAATTGCGGTGGTTTCGAGTCATTGAACTGTAGTGATCTGTGGCTGATGAATATATGAAAGGTCATAAGGGTTCTTAGCCAATTGCCTGCAATCGATTGGAGCGGCCTTGTGCCTCGATGGGCCGCGCCTGCAGGGGTTGTGTGTGGCTTTAAAGTTTGGAATCTGCTCGAATATCAGTTCTAGAGTAATGCGCTGTTTCGCTCTTGCTCTTGCCCTTGATTCTAAGCGCGCGGTATTTCAGGCGCCGCAGATCGCGACTTCAGGAGGCCGAGCGCAGGGCTTGCGGAGGGAGGTGACAGGCATGGATGCCTGTCAAGCGCTGGGCCCCAGGATGGGGCCTGCAGCGCGGTCCTCCCGGGAGCAAGCCCGGAGCGAGGGAACCCCGGAGCGCAGCGTAGGGGCCGGATGATAGGAGCAGGCGGTTTTTGCTTACTTTTTGACAAGACAAAAAGTGAGCCGCCGTAAGGGCGGAAAGGTGACTGTGCGCCACCCGCGCCAATGAATACCAACTTGCTGTATGCGCCCGCGCTCTGAAGTTTTAAGATTTAAGATTTAAGATTTAAGATTTAAGATTTAAAATTTAAAATTTAAAATTTAAGTTTTAAGTTTTAAGTTTTAAGTTTTAAGTTTTAAGTTTTAAGTTTTAAGTTTTAAGTTTTAAGTTAAGTTTTAAGTTAAGTTTTAAGTTTCAGGTTTGGTTGCGTTGGTGTGGGTGTTGAAAGAGAGCATAGTCCATTTGCGATGGCGACGCTTAGTCACCTTTTCGCC
>NZ_JBICKP010000064.1:0-120939 GCF_043104335.1 Pseudomonas sp. WSY_20 | reverse complement strand
TCGTGCCGCGATGGGCCGCAGCGCGGCCCCGGCAATATGCGCTGCGAAGCTGAAATCTTGGGGCTGCTGTGCAGCTTATCGCGGCATGAGGTCATGCAGGGCGCTGGGTAACCCCCGATCCGCGCTATCAGTGCCGAGCGCTCGACCTGGCCCTTGCAAACTGTACGTCCAATAGCCCTCAGTTCTGCTCAGCCACGCTCGACTTGCCCTGACGCGTCTCGATCTCATCGATCAGCCGCTTGGCCAAGGCCGGGTAGTTTTCATCGAAGTGGTGCCCGCCCGGCAGTTTCAGGCGTTCGCCCACGGCGGTCTTGTCGGTGCAGCCGCTTTCGTCGCTTTCCTCCACCCCGTACACACACACCACTTTCGCAGCCGGCAGCTTGGCCATCTCAGGCCCGGTGGGTGCCTCTTGACCTTCCTTGCCCAGCCAGCCTTCGACTTCGATCTCGAAGCTGCCGCTGCGGGCAAAGGCCAGCAACATGACAGCGTCCACCCGTTGCTGGTCTTCCGCCGGCAGGCGGTTGTAGATGGCAGGCAGTACGTCTGCACCGAACGAGTACCCCGTCAGCACGAAACGCTTGGTCCCCCACTTCTGCCGGTAGTGATGCATCAGTTCGGACAGGTCGGCAGCGCTCTGCTCCGGTGTCTTGTGCTGCCAGTAGTAGCGCAGGGTATCGATGCCCACCACCGGATAGCCCAGCTTGGCCATCTCGCCGGCCACGTCGCGGTCCAGGTCGCGCCAGCCACCATCGCCGGACAAGAACAACGTGACGGTATCGGTGGTTTGACCGGCAGGTACCTCGACCACGGGGATCGCCAATGCGTTGCCATCCTGGCCCACCAAGGCCTGGGTCAGCTGTGCCTTGAGCACCTGTGGCAGATGGATGTCATAGTCGCTGATGCTGGTTTCGGCATTGCTCTGGTCGCGCACGAAGGCCGCACTGGCATCGTCCGGGTTATCGTTCCACGCCACGCTCCAGTGGCCGTGGGGCGCGGTCTTGGGCAAGGGGGCCTGGCACCCTGGCTGCTCGACCGTAAAGCCCACGGAAATGGCCCGGGCCTTGTCGTCGTTCTGGCTGGCCAGCCAGCGCCAGGCTTGGGTGGCACCCGGGCCAATGCCGGCAACCAGGGTCGGTTTGCTCGGCAACTGGGCCAGGGCCGTGTCCATGGCTTGCTGCTGCTTGGTGCAATCACCGGCAGGCAGCACCACTTGCACCAATTGCGCCTCGGCCGCCTGGGCAAGGTCCAGCAGTTGCTTGTGGGTCAGGGCCTGGTCCTGCGGTACGCCGATCGCCACCCAGGCAGTAGGATGCACGCCTGGGGTGACGCGGGTGATGCTGGCATCGTTGATTTGAAGTTGCTCAAGCTGTGCATCCGGCGCCGGGCGCGTCCAGAACCAGAACGACGTGGCGCCGGCCAGGGCGGCCAGCAGCAGGGTCAGCAACAGGTAAAGCCAAAAGCGTCGGGTCATCAGCGTTTCACCAATCCAGTCAAGCCGCCGGCAATCAGGGCGGCAGTGTCGGCCAGAGCCACCAGCGGGTCGAGCCCGGCAGGCACGGCCATGTAGCGAGGTTCCCAGTCGGGCTGGAACTTGTCCTTGAACCGGCGCAGCCCCTGGAAGTTGTAGAGTTGCTCGCCACGACGGAACACCATCGAGCCCAGGCGCTGGGTCAGGGGCGCACCGCGCCGTGGTTGTAGCCCCGAAAGCGGCACCATGCCCAGGCTGAAGCGGCCGTAGTCATGGCTTTTGTAGTGCAGGATCAAGCCGATCATCATGAACTCCATGGTCAGCTTGGGCGCCTGCGGGTGTGCGCGCATCAGGTCGAGGCTGGCTAACTCGTTGCTGTGGGTCTCGAGCAGGTTGGCAAAGGCCACAGGTTGGCCCTGGAAACGAATCAGGGCGATACGGAAATGTTGCAGATAATCCGGGCTGAAACGGCCCAGCGAAAAACCCTTTTCGCGAACGTTCTTGCCACTTAGCCATGCATCGGAAATTTCCTTGAGCTCAGCCAGCGGCGCATGGCCTGGCTCATGGATTTCCAGGCTCAGCCCGTCACGGCCGCCTCGATTCCACGTGTAGCGCAGGTCTTTCATCTCCTTGCCTTTGGCGTCGAGGTCGAAGCGGCGCAGGTCGACACGGGCTTCTTCACCCAGCTTCAAGGCGGTCAGGCCGATATCCATGTAGAACGGCAGGTTCTCCGCACGCACCTGGTAAAACACCGGTCGGGCGTGGTGCAGGTCGCACAGGTCGCGGAACTGCCAGATCATCTCGGCACGCTCCTGGGCCGGCCCGATCGGATCGTAGAGCGCTACCAGGCTGCGACCACGGCGGGCATACATCAGGAACGCGTTGTCCCTGGGATGGAACAGCAGCGCCTTGTCGCCGGTCAGGGCCAGGCCGCCATCGGGCTGGTCGGATGCCTGCAGAATGCGATGGGCACGTTGCAATTCGGCTTCATCGGGCAGGTGGATCACCGGCGGTGCGGTGCGCAGCAGCCAGGTCAGCGCCAGCGCTGCGAGCAGCAAGGCACTGCCCATCGCCGCACGCAGCCCACGGGGGGCATCGGCGTCCAGGGTGAACTGCCACCACAGCTGATGGCTGTAGGGCACATCCTGGTAGGCGAACAACAGCAGCCACACCGAGGCGCCCACCGCGCAGGCGCTGGCCACCAGGTACACCGGCGAAAACGGCAGCTCCATCAAACGGCTGGGCCGATAGAACGAGCGGCGGAACAAGGCCAGGAGCGCGGCGGTGAAGGTCAGCAGGCAGGCTTCTTCCCAGTCGAACCCCTTGAGCAGCGAGAGCAATGCACCCACCAGCAACAGCACCGTGGTCAGCAGCCACGCGGCCGACAGGCGCCGACGCAGGCCTTGGGCCAGCAGCAGGCACAGTACGCCGATCAGGCTGGCGCCGAAGTGGGAGGCATCGATCAGCCGATGGGGAATCAGAAAGCCCATGTGCTCAAGGCGGGTATCGATCTCGGGCGTGGCGCCGGAAAACAGCAGTACCACCCCGGAGAGAAATACCATGATGGCCAGGATAGGCGCTGCCAGCCCGGAGGCAGCCTTCATGGCCTGCCGCGCGAACAGCAAGCGCCGGGCTTCGTTGGCCAGCAGCAGCACGCAGGCCAGCAGAAGCGGCAGCACCACATAGATGATGCGGTACAACAGCAACGCGGCCGCCAATGGCGCAGCGCCCAATTGATCGGCGAAGGCGGCCAGCAGGATGGCCTCGAACACACCAACGCCACCCGGTACATGGCTGAGCACGCCCGCGGCCAGCGCCAGGAGGTAGACCAGTACGAAGGCACCGAACGGGGGTGCTTCGGGCAACAGCAGGTAGAGCACGGTAGCGGCGGCGGCGACGTCCAGTGCCGTGATCAGCAGCTGCAGGCCAGTAAGCCGGGCGCCGGGCAGTCGCAGCGTACGCCGACCCAGTTGCACCAGCAGGTTGTCAGGCACTGGCTGCTCGGCCAGCCGCTTGCGGTACAGGCCTACCGCCAACAGTGCGCAGGCGGCCAGGACGGCAACCGCGATGCCGGCCAGCAAGCCTTGCGGCAACCGCAGGGCAGCCGAAGCGGCGGGCAGATTGCTAAGGGTGGCCAATGCTGCGAGCGGCGGCAGTGCACAACCCAGTGAAAGGCTCGCGAAGACGGTCATGCGCGCTACCTCGCCCGCACCCACGCCTTGGCGTGCATACAGCCGGTAGCGCACCGAGCCGCCCGACAGCATGGACAGGCCGATGGCATTGCCGATGGCGAAGGCGCTGAAACCGCCCAGTATCAACGTTCGCGCAGGTAGCTTGACCCCAGCGTAGCGGCTGGCTGACCACTCGTAGCCCAGCAGAATCACGAATCCGATCACGGTCGCCAGCAGCGCGCCAAGCAGTGACTGCACCGGCACTTCGAGCATGGCATCGTGCAAGGCATAGATGTCCAGCTCGCTCAGCAGGTGGCGGCAGGCGATCAAGGCCATGGTGAACAGCACCAGCGTCACCGCCAGCCCGATCGGCTGACGATAGCGGCTTATCCGTTCAAGCAAGGGCAGGCGCTGCACGGCTCCGGGCAACGCTGTGGCCAGCGGCACCGTAGGTTCAGGGTTCTGAGCGGTCATGAATTACCCCGGGCGTCAGGCACGAGGTGAAGAAGAGGCGCGGCCAAGTGAAAGTCCCTTTGGAAAACGTATCCAATATTACTCCGGCCATGGGCGCATAACAGCCCGGCAGGGGTTAAAGATAGTTCATCCACGCAAGGGCAGCGCCAGCCGCTAATCGAAGGTGCGCCAAGGCATGCAGGCATCGCTTGCAAGTAAGGGAGGTAGAAACGAAAAACCCCGCGCGTATCGCTACGTGCGGGGTTTGTTCTGACGAATATGGTTGCGGGAGCCGGATTTGAACCGACGACCTTCGGGTTATGAGCCCGACGAGCTACCAGACTGCTCCATCCCGCGTCAGAGGTGCGCATTGTACAGCGAACGACTTTGATGTCAAGCGTTTAGGGAATCTTGTGGCCAGCGCTTGAACAGAACAGGGCGCATCCTTGGTAACCCTGGTGCCGTGAAACAGGCAAAGAAAAAGGCCACTGCGTTAACAGTGGCCTTTTCTTGAACTTGGTTGCGGGAGCCGGATTTGAACCGACGACCTTCGGGTTATGAGCCCGACGAGCTACCAGACTGCTCCATCCCGCGTCTGTGGGGCGGATTCTACAGTCTTAGCAGGTGGTGTCAAGTGCTACTCATTGATTTAACGAGGTTTTTTCGAATTGCTTTGCACGCGCGCAAAGAAAAAGGCCACTGCGTTAACAGTGGCCTTTTCTCGAATCTGGTTGCGGGAGCCGGATTTGAACCGACGACCTTCGGGTTATGAGCCCGACGAGCTACCAGGCTGCTCCATCCCGCGCCTGTGAGATCGAATTCTACGGATTTGTTTCCCCGTGTCAAGCAAATAGTGTGAAAAGCCCTTTTTGTTCAGACCTTTAGCCTTGTAGCACGTGGGCTGGGGTAGCGCGCCTACGGTGAACGCCGGCGCTGTCTAACCTATGTCCATGCTGTTTGAACACCAAACCATGCGCTATTATCTGTATGAATTTACAGTGCCTATGGTCATCCATGTCCCTGCGCAAGATCATTCACGTCGACTGCGACTGCTTTTATGCTGCCATCGAAATGCGCGACGACCCTCGTCTTGCAGGTCGCCCCATGGCAGTGGGCGGGTCGGCCGAAAGGCGTGGGGTCATCGCCACATGCAATTATGAAGCGCGTGCCTACGGGGTGCGTTCCGCGATGTCGTCCCGTCACGCCCTCAAGTTGTGCCCGGACCTGTTGATCGTCAAGCCTCGCTTCGAGGCTTACCGTGAGGCTTCTCGAGAGATACATGCCATCTTTCGTGACTACACCGACCTGATCGAGCCGCTGTCCTTGGACGAGGCCTATCTGGATGTCAGCGAAAGCCAATGGTATGCCGGCAGCGCTACACGCATCGCCGAGGACATCCGTCGGCGCGTGGCCCGTACCCTGCATATTACCGTCTCGGCCGGAGTGGCGCCCAACAAGTTTCTGGCCAAGATCGCCAGCGACTGGCGAAAGCCCAATGGCCTGTTCGTGATCAGGCCTGATGAAATAGAAGCGTTCGTGGCGACGCTGCCGGTCACCCGTCTGCACGGTGTGGGCAAGGTCACAGCAGACAAGCTGACCCGCCTGGGGATCGAGACCTGCTCGCAGTTGCGTGAATGGTCTCGCCTGGCGCTGGTACGAGAGTTCGGCACCTTTGGCGAGCGGTTGTGGGGACTGGCGCGTGGTATCGATGATCGCGTGGTTCAAAACGACAGCCGGCGGCAGTCGGTCAGCGTCGAAAATACCTACGACACCGACCTGCCGGATTTGCCCAGTTGCCTGGCACGGTTGCCGGAATTGCTGCAGAGCCTGAACGAGCGCATCGAGCGGATGGACAGCACCTACCGGCCGGAAAAGCCTTTCGTCAAGGTCAAGTTCCATGACTTTACCCAGACCACCCTTGAGCAAGCAGGCGCCGGCAGGGACTTGGACAGTTACCGGCAGCTGGTGGCGCAAGCGTTCGCGCGCGGTGGTAAACCTGTGCGATTGCTAGGTGTAGGGGTGAGATTGCGGGACTTGCGCGGTGCGCATGAACAGCTGGAGCTTTTTCCGCCGCTATAGCTCGCAAGAAAAGTGCTCAGTTGCCCGCGTTGAGCCCCTCACGGGTCCAGCGCGGGTCAGCCACAGGCGGGCGTCAATGCCCTGGATCAGCCACCAGCCGGCCAGTGGCCTTGGTCAGGGACTGCAAGAACTCCTGTTGCAACTCGGGATCGTTGCGCGTCAGCTCGATCAGGCTCTGCTCCAACTCACTGGCTTCCTCTTCAAGGCCCAGCTCGGACAGCCGCTTGACTCGGTGCACCCACTGGCTCACCTCATCATCTTCGAGGTCGTCGAAAATCAGCTCGTGAGCTTCGCGCAACTTGTTGCGCAGCGTGGCGCTGATCAACAAACTGGCGTCACCGCGCACGGCGTTGTCCTCATCGACCACTTGCAGATGCAAGGTGCCGACATGGTTGAGGTTCTGCTCCGAGAAGGGGCTGTCGAGCAGGTTCAGGCGCAGGATGCCCGCACGGTCGGTGGTCAGCTCATAAGTGTTCTTGCCGGCCTTGACCTCCACCAGGCGCTCGCTCCACGGCATGCTCGTGGCCTCTTCGCGCTTGGCTTTCTGCACTTCGCTGATACCTGCCAGGTTCTGCTGGGCGCGGCCGTTGGAAGGCACGTTCATGAACGGATTAAGGCCGTCCACGCCATAACTGAGCCAATCGTGGGTAATGCTCTGGGGCAGGTTGCCCAAGGCGAAGACGTTGACCACGTTGGCACCCACGCCTGCTACAACCGCCACGGCACCCAGCGGAATCTCGTAGATTTCCCGCCAGGGTTGGTAAGGCGTGTAGCGGTCGTAGTGGCGCGTCACCTCGAACTCGGTGACCTCGAAACGCTTCTGCTCATGTACGCGTACACGTCGTTGCGGCAGCTCCATCACCTTCGGCTCGCCAACGTCGATCTGCAGGGTGTGTTCGAGCAGTTTGCGCTCGACGCGCTCCTCGTGGTCGCTGCGCTGGGGCATCTGGTTGGCGCAGCCGCTGACGAGCAGGGCGCCGCACAGTGCGGCGCCCTTGAGCTTATAGGTACTTCGCTTGGACATGATCACTCGTGCATTGATTATCAGCGGCGAACGCGGGCCTGCAGGAAGGTCAGCACTTCTTCGAGTGGCAACACCTGGGCATCCTGCTCGGTACGGTGTTTGTATTCCAGGTTGCCATCGGCCAGGCTGCGATCACTGACGACGATGCGATGCGGAATGCCGATCAGCTCCATGTCGGCAAACTTGATGCCGGGGCTGGTCTTCTTGTCGCGGTCGTCGAGCAGTACTTCGTAACCTGCCGCCGTCAGCTCGGCATACAGCTTGTCGGTCGCTTCGCGAACCACGTCGGTTTCATAGCGCAGGGGTACCAGGGCAATCTGGAAGGGCGCCAGGGCGTCGTTCCAGATGATGCCTTTCTCATCGTGGTTCTGCTCGATGGCAGCTGCTACCACGCGGGACACGCCGATGCCATAGCAGCCCATGGACAGCATGACCGGCTTGCCGTTTTCGCCCAGAACCTGGCACTTGAGGGCTTCGCTGTACTTGGTACCCAGCTGGAAGATGTGACCCACCTCGATGCCACGCTTGATTACCAGGGTACCCTGGCCATCCGGGCTCGGGTCGCCTTCGACCACGTTGCGCAGGTCGGCCACCTGGGGCACTGGCAAGTCACGCTCCCAGTTGACCCCGAAATAGTGCTTGTCGTCGATATTGGCACCGATACCGAAGTCGCTCATCAGGGCGACCGAACGGTCGATCACGCACTCGAGCGGCAGGTTCAGCGGGCCCAGCGAGCCTGCCCCAGCACCGATGGCCTCGCGCAGTTCGGCATCGGTGGCCATGACCAGGGGGTCAGCCACCTGTTTCAGCTTGGCGGCCTTGATTTCGTTGAGCTCGTGATCGCCGCGCACGATCAGGGCGACCAGCTTGCCTTCCTCGGCGCCGCGTACGATCAAGGTCTTGACGGTCTTTTCGATCGGCAGACCGAAGTTTTCGACCAGCTGGGCGATGGTCTTGGCATCGGGCGTATCGACCAGGCGCAGCTCTTCGGTTGGGGCAGGGCGCACGGTCTCGCGCGGCACGGCCTCGGCTTTTTCGATGTTGGCAGCATAGTCGGAGCTATCGCTGAAGATCACATCGTCCTCACCGGACTGCGCCAGGACGTGGAATTCATGGGAGTAGCTGCCACCAATGGAACCGGTGTCGGCCTGCACCGGACGGAAATCCAGCCCCAGGCGGGTGAACACATTGGTGTACGCCTGGTGCATGCGGTCATAGGTTTCCTGAAGGGAAGCCTGGTCGGCATGGAAGGAGTAGGCGTCTTTCATGATGAACTCGCGACCACGCATCAGGCCGAAGCGCGGGCGGATTTCATCGCGGAATTTGGTTTGGATCTGGTACATGTTCAACGGCAGCTGCTTGTAGCTCGACAGCTCGTTGCGCGCCAGGTCGGTGATGACCTCTTCGTGGGTTGGGCCCACGCAGAAATCGCGCTGATGCCGGTCCTTGACCCGCAGCAGCTCGGGGCCGTACTGCTCCCAGCGGCCGGACTCCTGCCACAGTTCGGCAGGCTGGATGCTGGGCATGAGCACTTCAAGGGCGCCGGCGGCGTTCATTTCCTCGCGCACCACGTTCTCGACCTTGCGCATTACCCGCAGGCCCATCGGCAGCCAGGTGTATAGGCCCGAAGCCAGTTTGCGGATCATGCCGGCACGCAGCATGAGCTGATGGCTGATGACCACTGCGTCGGCAGGGGTTTCTTTTTGGGTGGCGAGCAAATATTGACTGGTGCGCATGGTTAGCCGTGTCGATTGCCTAAGACGTTGAAATAGCCCCGCATTGTACGGGGGTGAAGCCAAGGCGTACAGGATGCCCCAGGGCGTCCTGCTTGTCAGCCAAGAAAAAGCCCGGCACGGTCGCCGTAAGGCTGTTCACTCAATACCGCTGGGGCCGTTTCACGGCCCATCGCGGCACAAGGCCGCTCCTACAAGCCCTGTGAGTACCCCAACTAGGGCATCACGCGGTCAGTGTGGGAGCGGCCTTGTGCCGCGATGGGCTGCGAAGCGGCCCTAAGTGAACTGCATTACGGCGCGGTGGCCGGGCTTTTCAGGTGCGCAGCGTTGCAAGCCAGGCTTACAGGATGCTCAGCGGGTACTCCACGATCAGGCGCAGCTCGTCCAGCGATGGGGAGCCGTAGTAGACGCCATCGGAAGAACGGTAGGTGGCTTGACGAACGCGGAAGCTCAGGTCCTTGGCAGGGCCCTCTTGCATCACGTACTTGATGTCGATGTCGCGTTCCCATTCCTTGCCGTTGCTGGTGGTGCCGGTGTCGGCGCCGCTGCCACGCACGTAGCGGGTCATGAAGCTCAGGCCTGGAATGCCGTACTCGGCGAAGTTCAGGTCGTAGCGAGCCTGCCAGGACTTCTCGCCTTCGGCGTTGAAGTCGGAACGGGCCACGGAGTTGGCCAGGAACACGGTGCCGCCACCGTCGACGCCGTAGCCATAGTCGCCGTCGCCGGTCACTTTCTGGTAGGCCAGGGTGAAGGTATGGGCGCCGATGTTGTACGCACCGGACAGGCTGAACGCACGGTTGTCGAGCTTGGTCACGCCGTCTTTTTCGGCGCGCTGCAGGCCTTGGCCGTCGCTCTTGGTGTCATAGAAGTTGAAGTCGAACACCAGGCCTTGCTTGTCCGACAGCGGCAGCGCCCAGTTGACGTTGGCGTAGTATTTGCGCCAGTAGTCTTCGACCTTGGAGTAGTACAGGCTGGTGGACAGGCTGTCGGTGAAGGCATAGGTGCCGCCGAATACGTCGGCTTCTTTCAGGCGCAGGCTGTCACGGTTGGTCTGTTCCTGACCGGTCAGGCTGGTGAAGCGACCCGCGTGCAGGGTCAGGCCCTTGATGTCGTTGCTGGTCAGCAACGCGCCCTGGGCGATTTCCGGCAGCAGGCGGCTGTCGTCGGTGGCGAACACTGGCAGGGCAGTGAACTGGTCGCCGACTTTCAGTACGGTGTCGGAGATACGGAATTTAACCGCGCCGCCACCCTTGGAGTAGTCATCCTGTGCACGGCCGTCCGAGCCGTTCGGGAACAGGCCGGTGCCAGCACGGCCCTTGCCGCTGTCCAGTTTCAGGCCGAGCATACCAATGGCGTCGATACCCACGCCCACGGTGCCCTGGGTGAAGCCCGACTCATAAGTACCCACGAAGCCGAGGCCGGTTTCTTCACGGCGGCTCTGGCCGCCTTCGTTGTTGCGGAAATCACGGCTGAAATACAGCATGCGAGTTTTGACGCTCAGCTTGCTGTCTTCAATGAAACCTTTGGACTCATCCTGCGAAGAGGCCAGTGCCATCTGCGAGGACCCCGCCGAAACGGCCAGGGCGATCATGCTCCACTTCATCACGCGCATCGTGACTTGCTCCTTTGGTTTTTTTAGGAAGAGTACCGCTGCATCCAGGTGTTCTAGTTATAGGGTGCAGCTCTTTCTTGTTATGTCGGCGAAAATGTATAGCACGCTGAAGGTCGTTGGCGATATGGCGTAAAGCACTCTTGATGGAACTTTTTGGCCATGTCGCTGTCGGGCAATTCAGCGTCGCATCCGAGGGTGGTGACGCCCGGTGTGCAGGTGTTTCAGAGAGCATGCCGACTTGGGGTGAAGGCAATGCAACAAGCGTGCTCAACTTGGGCTGGCATTGATGAATTTTTCACAAAATTTTCAGGAATTCGTTTCAACCGCCGTAAACACGGGGGTTGGTCGCACTGCACCTCAAGCCCGCCCGGCCGGGCTATTCAGTTGGCTAGCTTGCTATCAAAGTCAATGTGTTACCGCAACATGTTAATGCGGTGTCAATTGTGGTGGGCTAGGGAGTCAGTTGACGTGGCGAAGCACCTTATTGGTGCGAAAAGTAGCGCTGTGTTACCGCAATTGCGCAAGGTATCCTTGCTGCCGTTTTTACCGCCACCCGTGCGGGTCGCTTTGCCTGAAGGAGGTACGCCGTGTTCGTTCTTGATCCACGCTTGCAGCAGGACACTTGGGTGCTGGGCGATTTCGCCCTGTGCCAGTTGCTGCTGAGCCGAGATGCCAACTACCCCTGGTTCATCCTGGTGCCCCGCCGTGCCGAGGTCAGCGAACTGTTCGACCTGAGCCTGGATGACCAGCACCTGCTCTGGCAGGAAACCACGCAGCTTGCCGAGGCGCTCAAGCGCAGCTACGGGGCTGACAAGATGAACGTGGCGACGCTGGGCAATGTGGTCAGCCAAATGCACATGCACGTGATCGTTCGCCAGCTCGATGATGTGGCCTGGCCTGCACCGGTCTGGGGCAAATGCCCGGCCGTGGCCTATACCGACGCACAAGTACAGGCGATACGCGCCCGCGTACGAAATCTACACCTCGAAGGTTTCCAGGAGGCCGCCGATGTCGCTTGAGCCGAGAATGATCGAGCTGGAAACGCGCCAGGCATTCCAGGACGACACCCTGCAGGCGCTCAACGATGTGGTGGTCGAGCAAGGGCGCGTGATCGAGCGGCTGCAGTTGCAGATGGCCGAGTTGATCAAACGTTACGAAGAGATAGCAGGTCAGTATGGCAGCGAGGGTGAAGAGGCGCCGCCGCCTCACTATTGATCATCTGGTCCTCAGGCCTGTCGCACCCATGGGCGAAGCGACAGGCCTGGTTTCAACGTGTTGAAGCCTGCTCGCCTGTCAGCGGCGCGTGACGGGGACCACATCCTCGGCCTGCAGGCCCTTGTCGCGGTGCATGACCGAGAACTCGACGCGTTGACCCTCTACCAGGACGCGATGGCCCTCGCCGCGGATGGCGCGAAAGTGCACGAAGATGTCATCGCCTGAGTCCCTGGAAATGAACCCGAACCCCTTGGACGTATTGAACCACTTGACCGTGCCCATATCTCGGTTGCCGGCCTCCGTCAGTGGCTGTTGGCTGCTGCGTACCTTGCGCGTGCCCTGGGCAAAGCCTGCGCCCAGGTGCAGGACCACGGCCAGAGCGGCGCACACCAGCGCCGCGAGGTTGCCAAGCTCCGGTCGAGCCAGCACGGTAAGGGTCTGCAGCACCACGGCCACCACCAGCAGGGCGCAGGCCAGGTATTGCAGCTGCTGCCTGGCACCTCGGTAGTACAGCGGCAGGACAGGCGCCAGGATCAGGTTGAGCAAGCCGAACAGGGCCAGGTAGACCGCGTCGGGTTGTTGCAGGAAAGGCGTTGCCTCGGTTTTAAGACTGGGTATGAACGCTAGCAGCAAGGCTGCCGCGCCTGTCACCAGATGGACGATCTTGAACATGGGATTGGCTCACATTGATTGAAGCTGATCACGGGAAGAGCTGACGGCCCGGTGCGCATGAAGTGTTGGCGCGAACACGTGGCCTTCAGCCTATGCATTCGGCAATTGCAGTCCGCACGAATGGCACGCTGCCTATTTAACCGTAAACCTGCAGGCTACTCAAACTGCACCCGGCGCCCTGTGCCTGCGGCCACCTGACAGAGGCGCGGCGCTCAGAGTGTTGCTAAAGTGGTCGGCACCCGCTTGGGTTTCACGTTTTCCGGAGGGGAGCATCATGGCAATCGATATCGGCATCAGTGAAGAAGATCGCAAGTCCATCGTCGATGGGCTTTCCCGCCTGCTTTCAGATACCTACGTGCTGTATCTGAAAACCCACAACTTCCATTGGAACGTCACCGGGCCCTCGTTCCGTACGCTGCACCTGATGTTCGAGGAGCAGTACAACGAGCTGGCGCTGGCGGTGGACGCCATTGCCGAGCGCATCCGCGCCCTGGGGTTCCCGGCGCCTGGGTCCTACGCGTTCTACGCCAAGCACTCTTCGATCAAGGAAGAGGAGGGGGTTCCCCCAGCCGACGAGATGATCTGGCAACTGGTGCAAGGGCAGGAAGCGGTAGTGCGCACCGCCCGCAGTATCTTCCCAGCGGTTGACAAGGTCAGCGATGAACCCACCGCCGATCTGCTGACCCAGCGCATGCAGGTCCACGAAAAGACTGCATGGATGCTGCGCGTGTTGCTCGACGAGAAATAGCCGGACCGTGCCGGCAGGCCTGCCCAGGGTGACTGGGCCGGCCTGCCGGTTTCTGTGCGGGAAGGGTTTGCCGCTGCTCTGCACTGGCGCGTTCGGCGCTTGATACACCCCTTGGTTCAATCATCAGGAGGTGTGCAGATGGCTCAGTCTGGCAAGCGGACGGCAGGTCAGGGGCGCTGGCCCGGCAAACAATGCGTCGACCCATTCACGGCAGATTTCGACATGTTGCAGACCCAGCCTGTTTCCCGCTCGGTGCGGCTCAATGGTTTTTCCACCTGTCTGCGCCTTGAAGCCGTGTATTGGGGTATCCTCGAGCGCATTGCCGCTGCCAACCAGTGCTCGGTCAGTGCGGTGTTGTCCTACGTCGACCGTGAGGTGCACCTGCGCCAGGGGGGCGTGCGCAACTTCAGCGGGCTGATACGGGTGATCTGCGTTGCCTGGTTGCAGCAGCCACCGACGTCGCACTGATTGCCCGGCGGGCTGCGCAGCGCTGGTTAACCATATATAATCCCGCCTTTTGCTGGCCAGGCAGCCAGCGTTATGGTTGACGAGAGACATCCATGCCCCTTTACGACTATCAATGTGCGTCCTGCGAGCACCGTATGGAAGTGCTGCAGAAAATCAGCGCCGCGCCGCTCACCGATTGCCCGGCCTGCCAGGCGCCGGCGATGAAGAAACTGCTGTCGGTACCCGGCTTTCGCCTGAGCGGTAACGGCTGGTACGAAACCGACTTCAAGACCGGTGCGAAAAAGAATCTGGCAGGCGGCGACAAGGCCGACTGAGTTGAATGCTATGACCGGGTCTTGCAGTATTAGCCCTCCGGGCGGCCAAGGCCTCCATCGAATACACGAATCACGAGAAGCGAAACCACCATCATGATGCGCAGCCATTATTGCGGCCAACTGAACGAGAGCCTGGACGGCCAGGAAGTCACCCTTTGCGGCTGGGTCCATCGTCGCCGGGACCACGGCGGGGTGATCTTCCTCGACATCCGTGACCGCGAGGGCATGGCCCAGGTCGTGTTCGATCCGGATCGCGCCGACACCTTCGCCGCAGCAGACCGTGTGCGCAGCGAGTATGTCGTGCAGATCACCGGCAAGGTCCGCCGTCGCCCGGAAGGTGCGGTGAACAGCAACATGGCCTCCGGTGCCATCGAAATCCTCGGCTACCAGCTCAATGTGCTGAACGAAGCCGAAACCCCGCCGTTCCCGCTGAACGAATACTCCGACGTTGGTGAAGAAACGCGTCTGCGCTACCGCTTCATCGACCTGCGTCGCCCTGAGATGGCCGACAAGCTGCGCCTGCGTTCGCGCATCACCAGCAGCATTCGACGCTTTCTCGACGAAAACGGCTTCCTCGACGTGGAAACGCCGATCCTGACCCGCGCCACCCCTGAAGGCGCGCGCGACTACCTGGTGCCAAGCCGTACCCACGCCGGTAGCTTCTTCGCCCTGCCGCAGTCGCCGCAGCTGTTCAAGCAGTTGCTGATGGTCGCCGGTTTCGATCGTTACTACCAGATTGCCAAGTGCTTCCGCGACGAAGACCTGCGTGCCGATCGCCAGCCGGAATTCACCCAGATCGACATCGAGACCAGCTTCCTGGACGAGTCCGAGATCATGGGCCTGACCGAGAGCATGATCCGCAAGCTGTTCAAGGAAGTGCTGGACCTGGAATTCGGCGAATTCCCGCACATGACCTTCGAGGAAGCCATGCGTCGCTATGGCTCCGACAAGCCAGACCTGCGCATCCCGCTGGAGCTGGTTGACGTCGCCGACCAGCTCAAGGACGTGGACTTCAAGGTATTCGCCGGCCCCGCCAACGATCCTAAATGCCGCGTCACCGCGCTGCGCCTGCCAGGCGGCGCCAGCATGCCGCGCAGCAAGATCGACGAATACACCAAGTTCGTCGGCATCTACGGTGCCCGTGGCCTTGCCTACATCAAGGTCAACGAGCGTGCCAAGGGCGTTGAAGGTCTGCAGTCGCCGATCGTCAAGAACATCCCCGAGGCCAATCTCAACACCATCCTCGACCGCGTGGGCGCCGTTGACGGCGACATCGTGTTCTTCGGTGCCGACAAGTTCAAGGTGGTCAGCGAAGCGCTGGGCGCCCTGCGTATTCGTCTGGGTCACGACTTCGAACTGTTCACCTGCGAGTGGGCGCCGATGTGGGTCGTCGATTTCCCCATGTTCGAAGAAAACGAAGACGGCAGCTTCACCGCGCTGCACCACCCGTTCACCGCGCCCAAGTGCACGCCCGAGGAACTGGAAGCCAACCCGGCCACGGCCCTGTCCCGTGCCTATGACATGGTGCTCAACGGCACCGAACTCGGTGGCGGCTCGATCCGTATCCACCGCAAGGAAATGCAGCAGGCCGTGTTCCGCCTGCTGGGTATCGAGGCGGCGGAACAGGAAGAGAAGTTCGGCTTCCTGCTCGATGCCCTGAAGTTCGGTGCACCGCCTCACGGTGGCCTGGCCTTCGGCCTGGATCGCCTGGTCATGCTGATGACCGGCGCCCAGTCGATTCGTGAAGTGATTGCCTTCCCGAAAACCCAGAGCGCCGCGTGTGTCATGACCCAGGCGCCGGGCATGGTCGATGCCAAGGCATTGCGTGAGCTGCACATCCGTCTGCGCGAGCAGACCAAGGTCGAGTAATCGGCCCGGGCGCAGCCGGCGGTTGCGCCCACGCGCTTTGGCGCAGTCTTTCCACGTTCCGCCCTTCGGGGCGGAACCTGTTTCTGTTACACGGATCGGGAGTCGTTATGGCGGGTCATTCCAAGTGGGCGAACATCAAGCACCGCAAAGAGCGCCAGGATGCCAAGAGGGGCAAGGTATTCACCAAGTGGATCCGCGAGCTGACAGTCGCTGCCAAGCAAGGCGGCCCGGACCCTGCCTCCAACCCGCGCCTGCGCCTGGCGCTGGACAAGGCCCTGGGCGCCAACATGAGCCGCGATATCATCGATCGCGCAGTGGCCCGTGGCGCCGGCACGAACGAAAGCGACAACGTCGAAGAGCTCACCTATGAAGGTTACGGGCCGGGCGGTGTAGCGATCATGGTCGAGGCCATGACCGATAACCGCAACCGCACAGCTGCAGCCGTGCGCCATGCCTTTACCAAGTGCGGGGGCAACCTGGGCACCGATGGCTCGGTCGCCTACCTGTTCGAGCGCAAGGGGCAGATCAGTTTTGCACCGGGCCTGGAGGAGGATGCCTTGATGGAGGCGGCGATGGAGGCCGATGCCGACGACGTGGTGGCCCACGAGGACGGCTCGTTTGACGTGTTCACCTCGTTCAACAGCTTCTACGCCGTGCGCAATGCCTTGGAAGAGGCCGGTTTCAAGGCGGCCGACGCCGAAATCGTGATGCAGCCGACCACCAGCGCCGAACTTGATCAGGAGGGCGCCGAGAAGGTACTCAAGCTGATCGACATGCTCGAAGACCTGGACGACGTACAGAACGTCTACTCCAATGCGCAGATTTCCGACGAGATCATGGAAAACCTCGGCTGAGGGCTTTCCGGCGCGCCATACTGACGCTTCCGGGCGTCGTACAGGCCCTTTCGCAGGGCACCCGTGGCACAGGTGGCGACACATGCGACCTGGCCAGGGGGTTGATCTGCGAAAGGGCCTGTACTGTTTGCACACCGCTTCACTTCAACGACAGGCGCTATGACTCTGATTCTAGGTATCGACCCCGGCTCGCGCATCACAGGTTATGGCGTCGTCCGCCAGACCGCACGTGGTTGCGAGTACGTGGCCTCAGGCTGCATCCGCACAGGCAGTGGTGAACTGCACGAGCGCTTGCAGATCGTGTTTCGGGGGGTCAGCGAAGTCATCGGCCAGCACGGCCCGGTGACCATGGGCATCGAGCGGGTGTTCATGGCCCGCAACGCCGATTCCGCCCTCAAACTGGGACAAGCCCGAGGCGCGGCCATCGTCGCCGCGGCTGAAGCAGGCTTGGAAATCGCCGAGTACAGCGCCACTCAGGTCAAGCAGGCGGTGGCCGGTACCGGCGGGGCGAACAAGGACCAGGTGATGATGATGGTCATGCACCTGCTCAAGCTGACCCAGAAGCCCCAGATCGATGCTTCCGACGCGCTGGCCATCGCCTTGTGCCATGCCCACACCCGTTCGAGTCTGGTGCCCCATGGGCTGTCGACGGCGCGTCGGCGCGGTGGGCGCTTGCGTCTGTAAGCGCTTCATGCGCTGATACACATTTTGTGCAGGTGGAGCGTCCGCCTGCCGTATTTGCTGATAGGGTTGAGCGGCCATCGAGCAGCTCCCCGTGAAAAGGATCGAAACGTGATCGGACGTTTGCGCGGCACCCTGGCGGAAAAGCAGCCGCCGCACCTCATCATCGACGTCAATGGCGTGGGCTACGAACTGGAAGTCCCTATGACGACGCTTTATCGCCTGCCCAAGGTCGGCGAACCGGTGACAGTGCACACACACCTTGTGGTGCGCGAAGACGCCCACCTGCTCTATGGCTTTGCCGAAAAGCGCGAGCGCGAATTGTTCCGCGAACTCATTCGGCTCAACGGTGTAGGCCCCAAGCTGGCCCTGGCACTGATGTCCGGGCTCGAGATCGATGAGCTGGTGCGCTGCGTCCAGGCCCAGGACGCCTCGGTGTTGGTACGCGTACCCGGCGTAGGCAAAAAAACAGCAGAGCGCCTGCTGGTCGAGCTCAAGGACCGCTTCAAGGCCTGGGAAACGTCACCGGCCATGTTCACGCTGGTGTCCGATGGCCCACTGCCGGCCGCCAGCGAGTCCAGCGCCGAGGCGGATGCGGTCAGCGCCCTGGTATCCCTGGGCTACAAGCCTCAGGAAGCGAGCAAGGCCATCGGCGCGATCAAGGACAAGTCGGGGCTTTCCAGTGAAGAGCTGATTCGTCGCAGCCTCAAGGGGATGATTACCAAGTGATCGAAGCCGACCGCCTGATCGCTGCCAGTGGCCGCGACCGCGAAGAAGTCCAGGATCGCGCCATCCGGCCATTGCGGCTGGAGGAGTACATCGGCCAGCCCGTGGTGCGCGAGCAGATGGCGTTGTTCATCCAGGCGGCGCGTGGGCGCAGCGAGTCGCTCGACCACACGCTGATCTTCGGGCCGCCGGGCCTGGGCAAGACCACCCTGGCCAACATCATCGCCCACGAAATGGGGGTGTCGGTCAAAAGCACCTCGGGGCCGATTCTCGAGCGCCCTGGCGACTTGGCCGCCATGCTGACCAACCTTGAGCCTCATGACGTGCTCTTCATCGATGAGATCCACCGGCTGTCGCCGGTCGTCGAAGAAGTGCTCTACCCAGCCATGGAAGACTTTCAGCTCGACATCATGATCGGCGAAGGCCCGGCGGCCCGCTCGATCAAGCTCGACCTGCCACCTTTCACACTGGTCGGGGCCACGACGCGCGCCGGCATGCTCACCAACCCGCTGCGCGATCGTTTCGGTATCGTGCAGCGGCTGGAGTTCTACAGCGACAAGGACCTGGCCACCATCGTCAGCCGTTCGGCCAACATCCTGGGCCTGGTCATCGAGGACCTCGGTGCCTACGAGATCGCACGCCGCGCCCGTGGCACGCCGCGCATTGCCAACCGCTTGCTGCGGCGGGTACGCGACTACGCCGAGGTGCGCGGCAAAGGCCAGATCACCAAGGCTGTGGCCGACATGGCGCTCAACCTGCTGGACGTCGATGAGCGCGGCTTCGACCATTCCGACAGGCGCCTGCTGCTGACCATGATCGAGAAGTTCGACGGTGGCCCGGTCGGCGTCGACAACCTTGCCGCCGCCATCAGCGAAGAGCGTCACACCATCGAGGACGTGCTCGAGCCCTATCTCATCCAGCAGGGCTACATCATGCGCACCCCCCGTGGCCGTGTGGTGACCCGGCACGCCTACCTGCACTTCGGCCTGAATGTTCCCGGGCGGTTGGGGGAGGGCGCGGATTTTTCCGAGCCGGGTGATGAATGACAGATCGAAACACGCTTTTCGTGGTCCTACCGCTGGCATGCAGCGGGGGCGTTGGCACCTGGACATGAATGTTGAAAAACAGTTGCCAGAGCGGATTGGCAAGCCGAGGAGTAAGCACTAGAGTATGCGCGCGCAAAAAGGCCTGGAACCGTTCACACACCGTTGTCGCGTCTATTACGAAGATACCGATGCCGGTGGCGTGGTGTATTACGTCAACTACCTGAAATTCATGGAGCGCGCGCGCACCGAACGCTTGCGGCACCTGGGCTTTTCCCAGTCGCAACTGGCTGACGACAACCTGCTGTTCGTGGTCCATTCCAGCGAAGCGCGCTACCACGCGCCGGCGCGGCTGGACGATGAATTGCGGGTGACCGCGCACGTACTTGAACTCAATCGCGCCAGCTTGCACTTCGTGCAGCAAGTGTGGCGGGAAAGGGACGACACGCTGCTCTGCGAAGGGCGGTTCCTGATAGCCGCTGTGCGCGCCGACACTTTCAAACCCCGAGCCATACCTCCCCAGCTGCGCGACGCCTTTGCGGCAGACGGCTCGGGTAATCAATCGAATGCAGGAGAATAAGCGTGGAAGCTAACGTCGTCGACCATACCTCCATGTGGAGTCTGGTCAGTAACGCCAGCGTCGTGGTGCAGCTGGTGATGCTGACCCTGGTGGCCGCCTCGGTCACCTCGTGGATCATGATTTTCCAGCGCAGCACCATGCTGCGCGCCGGTCGTCGTGCGCTCGATGCTTTCGAGGAGCGCTTCTGGTCGGGTATCGACCTGTCCAAGCTGTACCGCCAGGCCGGTAGCAACCCGGACCCGGACTCGGGTGTGGAGCAGGTCTTCCGTGCAGGCTTCAAGGAATTTTCCCGCCTGCGCCAGCAACCCGGCGTTGACCCGGATGCCGTGATGGAAGGGGTTGGCCGTGCCATGCGCGTTGCCATTTCCCGCGAAGAAGAAAAGCTCGAGCAAAGTTTGCCGTTCCTGGCGACCGTGGGTTCGACCAGCCCCTATATCGGCCTGTTCGGAACCGTATGGGGCATCATGAACTCCTTCCGCGGCCTGGCCAGCGCCCAGCAAGCCACGCTCGCCACCGTTGCACCGGGCATCGCCGAGGCGTTGATCGCCACGGCCATTGGCCTGTTCGCGGCCATCCCGGCGGTGATTGCGTACAACCGCTTCGCGGCCCGCAGCGAGACGCTGATCGGCCGTTACTACACCTTCGCCGACGAATTCCAGGCGATCCTGCACCGCAAAGTGCACACCAGCGAAGAGTAATCAGGTAGAAGCCCATGGCCCGAGTTCGCCACAAACGCAAGCCCGTCGCCGAGATGAACGTGGTGCCCTACATCGACGTGATGCTGGTGCTGCTGGTCATCTTCATGGTGACGGCGCCCATGCTCAACCAGGGCGTGAAGGTCGACCTGCCCAAGGTTTCCAGCGAAGCCTTGCCGCAGGACAACAACGTCCAGATCCTTACCATTTCCATCAAGGCCGACAAGACCTACTACTGGAACCTTGGCAGCGAAGTCGATACCGACAAGCAGATGGACAAGGCCATGACCCTGCCGGCCATGACCGACGCCGTCACCAAGATCATCGCGGCCGGCCGCGACCAGGGCAAGCAGACCCAGGTATTCATCCGCGGCGACAAGGCGGTGGACTACGGCGCGGTCATGGGCGCCATGGGCGGGCTGCAGAAAGCCGGTGTCGGTAACGTCGGCCTGATTACCGAGGCGCCCTGATGCAACAGCGCGAGCCCTCTGCCTCGGAAAGCTACTTCTGGCCCAGTATCTGGGCCATCGGCCTGCATGTGCTGGTATTCGGCATGCTGTTCGTAAGCTTTGCCATGACGCCCGAACTGCCGCCGTCCAAGCCGATCGTTCAGGCTACGCTGTATCAGCTCAAGTCCAAGAGCCAGGCCACCACTCAGACCAATCAGAAGATTGCCGGGGAAGCCAAGAAAACCGCTTCGCGCCAGACCGAGGTCGAGCAGCTTGAGCAGAAGAAGGTCGAGCAGGAAGCGGTGAAAGCTGCGGAACAAAAGAAAGCCGACGCTGCTCAAAAGGCCCAGGAGGCACGCGAGGCAGCCGAGGCCAAGAAAGCCGAGGACGCCGCCAAGGCCGCTGAAGCTGCCAAAGCCGCCGAGGCCAAGAAGGCCGATGAGGCAAAGAAAGCGGCCGAGAAACAGCAGGCTGACATCGCCAAGAAGAAGGCCGAGGAAGAAGCGAAGAAAAAAGCCGAAGAAGAGGCCAAGAAACAGGCCGCTGAAGAGGCGAAGAAGCAAGCTGCCGAGGAGGCCAAGAAGAAGGCCGCCGAGGATGCGAAGAAAAAAGCGGCCGAAGACGCCAAGAAGAAGGCGGCAGCGGCCGAAGAAGCGAAGAAGAAGGCAGCCGAAGACGCCAAGAAGAAGGCCGCGGCCGATGCTCAGAAGAAAAAGGCACAGGAAGCGGCTCGCAAGGCGGCTGAAGACAAGAAGGCACAGGCCCTGGCCGAGCTCTTGTCCGACACCACCGAGCGGCAGCAGGCGCTGGCCGATGAGCAGGGTGACCAGGTGGCCGGCGACTTCGACGACTTGATCCGCATGCGCGCGGCAGAAGGCTGGGCTCGCCCGCCATCGGCGCGTAAAGGCATGACGGTGGTACTGCAGATCAGCATGTTGCCCGATGGCACCATCACCAGCGTCAGTGTGGCCCGGTCAAGCGGTGACGGCCCCTACGACAGCTCGGCGGTGGCAGCGGTGAAAAACATCGGTCGCCTGACTGAAATGCAGGGCATGAAGCCGAGCGATTTCAACCAATATCGCTCGTTCAAGATGACATTTACACCTGAGGATCTAGCGTTGTGATTAAACGTCTGAGAGGACTGCTGGTCATGCTGTGCTGCGTGGCAGGCATGGCCGTAGCAGAGGAAAAGAACATCCTGGTCACCAGTGGCAGTGACCGGGCAACGCCAATTGCGGTGGTGCCGTTCGCTGTTCAGGGTGGCAGTGTGCTGCCTGAAGACATGGCCGACATCATCGGCAACGACCTGCGCAACTCCGGCTACTATTCGCCTATCCCGCGCCAGAACATGATCAGCCAGCCATCCCAGGCCAGTGAAGTCATCTTCCGCGACTGGAAGGCGCTGGGTGCCCAGTACGTGATGGTCGGCAGCATCGTGCCCTCCGGTGGGCGCTTGCAGGTGCAATATGCCCTGTTCAACGTCGCCACCGAGCAGCAGGTCCTGACCGGCAGCGTCGCTGGCAGCACCGACCAGTTGCGCGACATGTCGCACTACATCGCCGACCAGTCGTTCGAGAAGCTCACCGGTATCAAGGGTGCCTTCTCCACGCGCATGCTGTACGTGACGGCCGAGCGCTTCTCCACCAACAACACGCGCTACACCCTGCAGCGTTCGGACTATGACGGTGCCCGCGCCGTGACCCTGCTGCAGTCCCGCGAGCCCATCCTGTCGCCGCGCTTTGCGCCCGATGGCAAACGCATCGCCTATGTGTCGTTCGAGCAGAAGCGCCCGCGTATCTTCGTCCAGCACATCGATACCGGTCGCCGTGAACAGGTCACCAACTTCGAGGGCCTCAATGGCGCACCTGCCTGGTCGCCCGATGGTTCGCGCCTGGCCTTCGTGCTGTCCAAGGATGGCAACCCGGACATCTACGTGATGAACGTGGCTTCGCGTCAGATCAGCCGCGTGACCGCCGGCCCTGGCATCAATACCGAGCCCTTCTGGGGTAAAGACGGCAACACCCTGTACTTCACGTCCGACCGTGGCGGCAAGCCGCAGATCTACAAACAGTCGGTCAGTGGCGGCAGCGCCGAGCGCGTAACCTTCGTGGGTAACTACAACGCCAACCCTAAACTCTCGGCGGATGAAAAGACCCTGGTGATGATTCACCGCCAACAGGGTTTCACCAACTTCAAAGTTGCCGCTCAGGACTTGCAACGCGGAAGTGTAAAGATTCTCTCGGAAACAAGTCTTGATGAGTCTCCCACTGTTGCGCCCAACGGCACCATGCTAATCTACGCCACCCGCCAGCAGGGCCGGGGAGTCTTGATGCTCGTGTCGCTTAATGGCCGCGTGAGGCTCCCACTTCCTACCGCTCAAGGCGAAGTCAGAGAACCGTCCTGGTCCCCTTACCTGAACTGATTGCGGCGTAATACGTTTTGCTTAACACACTGGGGTTTCATTAGGAGTTTCACGATGGAAATGCTGAAGTTTGGTAAATTCGCTGCGCTGGCTCTGGCCATGGCTGTGGCTGTAGGTTGCTCCTCCAAGGGCGGTGACAACGCAGGTGAAGGCGCTGGCGCCGTTGACCCGAACGCTGGCTACGGTGCCAACACCGGCGCAGTCGACGGTTCCCTGAGCGAAGAAGCCGCTCTGCGCGCAATCACCACCTTCTACTTCGAATACGACAGCTCGGACCTGAAGCCAGAAGCCATGCGCGCTCTGGACGTTCACGCCAAGGACCTGAAAGCCAACGGCAACCGCGTTGTCCTGGAAGGCAACACCGACGAGCGCGGCACCCGCGAGTACAACATGGCTCTGGGTGAGCGTCGTGCCAAGGCCGTTCAGCGCTACCTGGTTCTGCAGGGCGTTTCCCCTGCTCAGCTGGAAGTGGTTTCCTACGGTGAAGAGCGTCCAGTTGCTACCGGCAACGACGAGCAGTCCTGGGCTCAAAACCGTCGCGTAGAACTGCGTAAGTAAGTTCCTATGCGCAAGTGCTGTCGTGCAGTAACCGTCCTCGCACTCAGCCTGCCCCTTTCGGCGTGGGCTGCAGTCCCTGTAGTAGATGACAACACAGGCAGCTATCCGCCTGCGGGTTATGGCACGAGCGGCGCCTATGCCGGGTCAGGGGCTTCGGCCCCTGCCTCTGCACAGGGCCAGCTGTTCATGCAGCTGCAACAGATGCAGGATCAGCTTTCCCGCCAGCAAGGCATCATCGAAGAGTTGCAAAACGATGTGTCTCGCATGAAGCAGGAAAACCTGGAGCGATACCAGGACCTGGACCGTCGCATCAACAGTGGCGCCGCGCCTGCCGCGACCCCTGACAATTCTTCCGCCGGTGGTGCCTCTGGCGCCGCCGCGGGGGCTGCAGCCGGTGCTGCTGCCCAACAACCGGCCGCCAGTAGCGAGCCCGGTGATCCGGCCAAGGAGAAGCTCTACTACGATGCTGCCTTCGACCTGATCAAGCAAAAAGACTTCGACAAAGCCAGCCAGGCGTTCAACGCCTTCCTGCGCAAGTACCCCAGCAGCCAATATGCCGGTAACGCACAGTATTGGCTGGGCGAAGTGAACCTGGCCAAGGGTGACCTGCAGGGCGCAAGCCAGGCGTTTGCCCAGGTAAGCCAGAAGTACCCCAAACACAGCAAGGTGCCAGACTCCTTGTACAAACTGGCCGACGTCGAGCGTCGTCTCGGCCACACGGACAAGGTAAAGGGCATTCTTCAGCAGGTGGTGACCCAATACCCGGGCACATCGGCTGCGCAACTGGCGCAGCGAGACCTGCAAAAGCTGTGAAGTAATGCGGCGCTTGCCCCCCGTTCGAAAGAAACCCGCGCCTGGCGCGGGTTTTTTCGTTAGAATCACCGCCCTTTTTTCGTAAACACGCTGTCACGGATAACGCTATGTCGAGTCTGTGCCAGTGCCTGACGGAGGCGGGCAGCCTGTTTTGCTGTCACGCCCGTGGCGATCATGCAAGATACATTACGCATCACCGAAGTCTTTTACTCGTTGCAGGGTGAAACACGAACGGCTGGGCTGCCCACGGTATTCGTGCGGCTCACCGGTTGCCCCCTGCGCTGCCAATACTGCGACAGCGCCTATGCCTTCAGTGGCGGCACCCTTCGCAGCCTGGATTCGATCCTTGAACAGGTGGCCGGCTTCAAGCCGCGCTATGTCTGCGTGACGGGCGGCGAGCCCCTCGCCCAGCCTAACGCCTTGCCCCTGTTGCAGCGCCTGTGCGACGCCGGTTACGAAGTCTCGCTGGAAACCAGCGGAGCGCTCGATATCGCCGGCACCGACACCCGTGTCAGCCGCGTCGTCGACCTGAAAACCCCAGGTTCGGAAGAATCGCACCGCAACCGCTATGAGAACATCGAGCACCTGACGCGCAACGACCAGGTCAAGTTCGTCATCTGCTCCCGCGAAGACTACGACTGGGCGGTGTCCAAGTTGATTCAGTACAACCTGGCCGAGCGCGCCGGCGAAGTATTGTTCTCGCCCAGCCACCACCAAGTGAGTGCCACTGATTTGGCCGACTGGATCGTTGCCGACAACTTGCCTGTGCGTTTCCAGCTTCAGCTGCACAAACTGTTGTGGAACGACGAACCTGGCCGCTGAGCAAGAGAGTGAGACATGACTGATAAACGCGCAGTAATTCTTCTGTCCGGTGGTCTGGACTCGGCCACGGTAGTGGCCATGGCCAAGGCCCAGGGCTATGCCTGCTATACCATGAGCTTCGACTACGGCCAGCGTCACCGCGCCGAGCTCAACGCCGCGGCACGGGTCGCCCAGGACCTGGGCGTGGTAGAGCACAAGGTGATCGGGCTGAACCTGGACGGCATCGGTGGCTCGGCCCTGACCGACAGCAGCATCGATGTGCCGGAAACGCCAGGGGAGGGTATCCCGGTGACCTACGTACCAGCGCGCAACACGGTGTTTCTGTCGCTGGCGCTGGGCTGGGCCGAAGTGCTGCAAGCCCGTGACATTTTCATCGGTGTCAATGCCGTGGATTATTCCGGCTACCCGGACTGCCGCCCCGAATTCGTCGAAGCCTTCGAACGCATGGCCAACCTGGCTACCAAGGCAGGGGTCGAAGGGCAGGGGTTCCGCATTCAGGCGCCCTTGCAAAACATGAGCAAAGCCCTGATCGTCCAGGCCGGCGTGGCGCATGGGGTCGACTATAGCTTGACTGTGTCGTGCTACCAGGCTGATGACGACGGGCGTGCCTGTGGCAAGTGCGACAGCTGCCGCTTGCGCGCTGACGGTTTCAAGGCAGCATCCGTGGCGGACCCAACGCGCTATTTTTAAGAAATTTTATTGCGGGGTGTTGATTTCTTTATAGAAATCAGTATTATACGCGCCATCCAACGGGTCGTTAGCTCAGTTGGTAGAGCAGTTGGCTTTTAACCAATTGGTCGTAGGTTCGAATCCTACACGACCCACCATCTTCGCAGCGGTTGCGAATACTCAAGCTAGACCACCGGGTCAGCGTCAGGTAAAGCAATTGTATGGATCGAACAGTCAGTTCGCTTCTGTGTGAAATCTGTACGAAAAGCCCGCCCTCATCGGCGGGCTTTTTCGTTTCTGGTCAAAGTACTGGGCCGTAGTCTGTCTGCAGTGACACTGCCTCATTCATGGGCAGTGTTTCACGTGCAAGGTGGCCTCTGATGAAGTCTCAGCAGGCGACCCCTACTCCAGGTGTACTAGATAGCCCTTTGCCCACTACTGCGGATGGGAAAATGTTCCGTCTAAGTAATGGCAGAGAGATGGCCAGTCATGCGCTCCCCAGTGAAACAACTGCTGTCGCTTGCACTCCTGTTGGGTGCCTTATCCGTCCATGCGGACAATGCCCAAAAGGGCGATTACTGGGTAGTGCATCATCAAGCCAGCCTGGGCAAGAGCAAGGTGTACCTTGCAGATGGCGACCCCAGTAACATCTACGAGCGCCCCGGCGGCGCCAAGTCCGTGGGCGTCTACCTGTTTGACCAGCAGCCCGGCAAGCCCGATTTCACGGTCTACGACGTCGAAGTCGATTGCAAGAACAAGCGGGCCCGTGTCACAGGGGCGCTCGACTTCAGCAGCGTGGCCAATACCTTGCGCAGGGCCAAGTTCTCCAATCAATGGCAGGGCGATCAACAAGCGTGGTTGGCGCAAAGCCGTAATTTCATCTGCAAGCCAGCTGAGCGCCAAGCGCTCAAAATGGAGCACCTGGGTGTGATGTCAGCTTCGCAGTTGAGCCGCGCTGGCCCCCAGCTATTTGAGATAACGAACCGCGAAGCGCTCAGGGCCGAGGTCATCAGGCAGATCGACCACGCCTTCACACAGATGCCTGCCAAGTAACTGGCCACCAAGGAGAGAAGCCATGATCCGTCTGCTCGTGTTTTGCCTGGGCGCTGTCCTGCTTAGCGGTTGCTCGTCACTTGAGGCAACCAGTGCGTGGAAAGGCCGCCCGGTCGGTGAGCTGATCGACTATTTCGGTGTGCCCAGGGTCATCATGGTGGCACCTGATCAGGACATGGTTGTGCTCAGGTACGTGCGCGACAGCACGTATATCTCCCGGGAGGCTGCGGGCACCTACACCGGCCCTGAAAATGGCCAATTGGTACACCGCGAGTATTGGCAGGATGTCGAGCATTCAGGCAGTTGCGAGATCAACGTCTTTGTCGACAGGGCGCACGTGGTGCAGAAAGTCAGGGCCAATGGTCGCTGTGCGGTCATCGACATGGCGCCCAAGGCGTAGCCCGGTAGTGGGAAGCAGGTACCGGGCAAAGGGGCGTTAAGCGATGACCGCTTTCGCCTCTCGTCATCACTGATTCAAAAAAGCTTCCACCACAGGCAGTAGCCATTGCGGGTGCGTTTCATGAGGTGAGTGATCAGCCAGCGCCAGGTTCAACAGCTGCGCCCCAGGCACTTGCTCTACCAGCTCCAGGGCATTGGCGCGTGAAACCAGGCGATCACGATCGCCACGCACTACCAGCAATGGCGCGGTAATGCCACCCACGCTGGCTGCGGGATAACCGTGCTCGCTGTCATCGAGCCACATCCCCCGCACGGCCTCCAGCAACCTTGCAAAGTCCGGTTGCGGGTTGATCGCCTCATAGCGAGCCACATCTTCGGCAAACAGGCCGCTCCACTTCGCGGCGGTAATACCCTCGTAGAGGGCCCGCGCAGGGTCGTTCTCGCCCAGCGCCCAGTGAGCCCCGATGGTGACGAGCCTATCGACCGTCACAGCCTGCGAGGCAGCCATGCGCAACGCGACGATTCCGCCATCGCTGTGCCCGATCAGGCTGACGCGTTCAAGGGCCAGATGCTCGATCACCCGCTCTACGTCGTGCTGCATGCGTTCATAGGTGAGTGGTGCGCTGCCCAAGGTGGACATGCCCTGGCCGCGGCTGTCGATGCCGATTACGCGCCAGCGGTGGGCTAAATGCGGAGTAATGGCGTTGAAGGTTTCGATATGTCCAAGCCCGCCATGCAGCAGGATCAGTACTGGTGCGTCAGGTGCGCCCAGCTGTTCGTAATAAAGGCGTGCATCACCGACGGTGAGGTACTCGCCGCCCCGGTGGTTGAAGACAGTCATGTCGAAGTTGTCCGTGTCGTCAGCTGTTATATCGGGCGTCAGTGTACCGAGTTACCCGCCCAAGCCCAATTAATCCGAGCTGCCAGGCCTTTTTGTCTGTTCTTTACCTTGCCCACCGCACCTCTGGGCAACCATGCTGTCAAAGTGCCAACAACGCTGCCCTGACGTTCTGACGATCGTGTTATTCCAGCGCTACTTCCTCTTCATCAAGCTGCCGGAGACACCATGGCCGATTTGATCTTTGCGCAGCCATTTGAAGCTGTGGGTTGCAAGCAATGCCGTGAGATGGCTGACCTCGGCTTCGGCATCACCATGGCCTTCCAACCTATCGTTCACCAACCTTCGGGTAAACCGTACGCCTACGAGGCGCTGGTCAGAGGTGTAGCGGGGGAGGGGGCTGCGCAGGTGCTGGCCAAGGTCACACCCGATAACCTGTATCGCTTCGACCAGGCCTGCCGGGTCAAGGCCATCGAAAAAGCCTCCGAGCTTGGGCTCAATCGGGTGCAGGATTGCAAGCTCAGCATCAACTTCCTGCCCAACGCCGTGTACCGTCCCGCCACCTGTATTCGTGCAACACTCGAGGCCTCCAGGCAGTTCGATTTTCCGGCCGACAGGCTGATCTTCGAAGTGACCGAAGGCGAACGGGTCGAGGACACCGAACACCTGAAGTCCATCTTTCGCGAGTACGACCGGCAGGGCTTCACCACGGCCATTGACGATTTCGGGTCAGGCTACTCGGGCTTGAACCTGCTTGCCGAGTTTCAACCGGACCTGCTGAAGCTGGACATGGCGCTGACACGCAACCTTGGGGCCGACCCGGTGCGCCAGGTGATTGTGGCAGGCATCGTGCTGGTGGCGCAGCGGCTGAACATTCTGCTGGTCGCCGAAGGCGTGGAAACAGAAGCCGAGTGCCAGGCGTTGGCAGCCCTGGGTATCGAGCTGATGCAAGGCTACTATTTCGCCCGGCCTGAAATCGAAGCGCTGCCGCTGATCGAACGCCTGCGTGGCTGAGTGCTGATGTCTATTCGGCCCACTCGGGGTCGCCGGTAAACACCACCGTCAGCCAGCGGTTGGGCCCTTCGCCGCCGATGGCCTCGCCGATCTCGTTGCGCCAGGCATCCCACTGCTCGATGGTCTTGGCCGCCATTTGCGGCGGCACGATGAAGTACAGCTCAATCTCCCGTGAGCGCCCCACCTTGGCCACATAGGCGCGGTAGGACTGCAGGTCATGGCGTTCAACGAAAGCCTGCGCAACCACATCCACATGCTGCTTGAGATCGCCCGGCGTGACGAGAAAGATATCCGCCAACGCCTGGCGAACGACCGACATCGGCAGCGGCACGATCACCAGACAGACCAGTGCCAGCACCGCCGGGTCGATGTAGGGCGATACCCATTCAAGCGATGTACCCTGCACGGCATAGCCAAAGCAGAAGGCGATCAGCAGCGCCGCCGTGATGCTGGCGGACATCACCCAGCCCTTGACGTCCATGGCGACGAAATCAGAGCGCAGCTTGCGGTTGGCCTTGCCCTCGATCACCGCGATGGTCACGCAGGCGGTGACGGTAAGCGCCGCATAGACCATGGCGATACCGAACTCCAAGTGACGGCCACCCTCCAGCAGGCTGCTCACGGCGTTGATCAGGGCATAGATGGCGACCCCGCTGAGCAGGATGCCATTGAGTGCCAGCACCATTGGCTCCAGGTGCCAGAAGCCCATGGTGAAGCGCTCACGCAGTTTGCGCGACATCTGCAGGCTGCTGGCATGGGAGGTGATCAGCCTGACCACCATTAGCGACAGCCCGCTCATGCTGGCATCGACCAGCGAGTAGACGCCGTCGAACACGATGGAAAACGAGCCCGACGCCAAGCCAAAGGCAATGCCGATGCTGGCGATGAACAGCGTGACCGCGATCGAGGTGCGCAGCAGGCCCTGCTCAGTGGTGATGTCGAAGAAACCGGTTGTGGTCGAGCTGTGCATGGTCGGTATGCGTCATCCCTCGGCGATACAGTTGGGCGGCGCCGCACGGAACGCCTTGGTCAACCAGGCCAGGTACACCAGGCCTAGCGTGGCCCAGATCCCGCCGAACAGCAGCGAGTGCATGTTCAGGTCCAGCCACAGCGAAACGATGATACAGAAGCCAGTGGTGGGCAGTACCAGGTACTTAAGTTGGTTGGCCAGCCCTCGGCGATTGCCCTCTCGCAGGTAGCAGTGATTAATCACCGACAAGTTGACGAAGCTGAACGCTACCAATGCACCGAAGTTGATGATGGAGGTGGCGGTGACCAGATCGAAGAAGATCGCCGACAGCGAAATCACCCCTACCACGGCAATGTTCAGTACGGGTGTCTTGTAGCGCGAATGCAACCGTGCAAACACGCTCGCGGGTATGACCTTGTCACGGCCCATGACATACAGCAGGCGCGACACGCTGGTTTGCGACGCCAGCCCCGAGGCGATGGTGTTGATTACCGTGCACGCGATGAACACCGATTGGAACAGCTTGCCGCCCACGTACAGGGCGATTTCCGGCAGCGCCGCTTCCTGATCGTGAAAGCGTGCCATCGTGGGGAAATAAGCCTGGATGAAGTAGGAAACGGTGATGAATACAACGCCGCCGATCAATGCCGTGAGGAAAATGGCCCGCGGTATGGTTTTGCCCGGGTCGCGCGTTTCTTCGGACAGGCACGTGACCGCATCGAAACCCAGGAATGAGAAGCACAGAATGGTTGCGCCTGCCGCCAGGGCGCTCAGGTGGGTCTGCTGGTCGGCGAAGGGCAACAGGCTCCATGCCGTGCCCAGCCCTTCGCCCTGGTCCAGGCCGCGTATGCACAGGTAGATGAACACTGCGATGATCGCCACCTGCACGCCGACGAACAGCAGGTTGAAATGCGCAACCAGATTGACGCTGCGCATGTTGATCAGGCTGATCAGGGACACGAAGGCCACGACCCAGACCCACGGCGCCACCTCGGGGAACATGGCAGACAGGTACAGCTTGGCCAGCAAGGCGTTGACCATGGGCAGCAATAGGTAGTCCAGCAAAGAGGACCAGCCCACAAGAAAGCCCACGTGTGGATTGATGGCACGCTGGGTGTATGTGTAGGCCGAGCCCGACTGAGGAAAGCGCTTGACCAGGGTGCCATAGCTGACGGCCGTGAACAGGATCCCGGCAAGGGCCAGGATGTAGGCGCTCGGTACGTGCCCTGCGGTGATGCCTGACACGATGCCAAAGGTGTCGAACACGGTCATGGGCGTCAGGTACGCCAGGCCAATGATGATTACATGCCACAGACGCAAGGTCTTGCGCAGTTGGCCGGCTTCGGATGCGTAGGATTCAGGCTGCATGCTGGCGTGGCTCCAAGGCGAGGGCTTGAAAGACAGGCACAGCGAAGGGCGCAAGCAGCAGCGGCGAGCGGGTGGGCTCCATATTGTTCACCTTTATGTAGGAGCAGCAGAGGCGTGACGGGATCACGCAAGTGATCAAAATAAAAAACGATAGGGTCTCGGGTGTCAAGTTAAACGTGACAAGGTGTTTCGAGGGTCCGCTTTTTATCGAGGAATTAACGCATTCGAGCGTCTCTGTAGTCTTTATTTTCACTGCTAAGGCCATAAGCGTGTTCGTAAAAATTGACATCTTTGAAGTGGGCCTGTGCAACGGGTTGCACGATTTCCTGCCTGGAACTGCCGCCAACCTGCCTGGCCTTCGGTGATATGCTGCATTTTCCTGGCTGCGCAGGCGATGTGCGAGCCTTTGTGGACATCAATCGGTTTTATTCATGAAGAAGACTTCAGTAGCAATTCTGTCCGGCGTAGCGGTGGCCTTTGCCGCAGTGGTCATTGGCGGCGCCTGGTACACCGGCAAGCGACTGCCGAGTGAGCTGGACCATGCCTTGGCCCTGAGCAACGCGCAGCTGCAAAAGTCGCTGGTGAACACAGGTGGCAGCGTACGCATCGAGTTGGTATCGCTGGACCAGCGCTGGTTCAGCAGTACGGCGCACTACCGTGTTGTCGCTCGCGATGTGCGTGCCAGCAGCCAGCAGGTCATGAATTTTGACGTGGGCGTGACCGATCAGATCGAGCACGGCCCGTTTCCATGGTCCCGCGTCAAGACCTTCAAGCTTTTGCCAGTGCTGGCGCTGAGCAACACCACGCTGGACAAGGACGATGTCACGGCGCCCTGGTACGCAGCAGCCGGGGACCGCGTGCCGTTCAGCGCCCAGACCAGCATGGGGTACGGCGGCAGTGTCGACAGCCAGGTTCGCCTGGCGCCGGTCAAGCTCGACGATGCCAACGGCACCAGCCTGGCGTTCTCGGGCATGGAGCTTGGGGTCAGCGGGGATCGCGACGGCAAGGATTCGCGCTTCCATGGCGAAGCCGATCACTTTCTGATGAAGCTGGTGAGCGAAGACCAACCTCCCGTCATCTTCGAGCTCAATGGGCTGAAGTTGGGTGGCAAGCTGGCGGCGACTGCGCATGACAACCTGTTCTCGGGCAACGCTGACCTTTATCTGGCCGAGACCAAGATTATCCTCGGGCCCAGGCAGCAGGCGCTGGTCATCAAGGGGGGAGAGCTCAGTACCCTGCAAAGCCTCGAAGGTCCCGACACCTTTGGCGGGCGTGTCGAATACAAACTTGGGGACATCACCTGGGATGGGCGAGCGGTCGGCAAGGTCCAGATGATCGTCGGCTTCAAGTCCATTCATGCGCCCGCGCTGCAGGCGTTGAGTAACTGGTATGCGGCGCATTTGCCTGAGTTCGAGGCAGCGGCAGCTGCCGGGCAGTCGGCGCCACAGATCAACATGACCGAAGCTGAAAAGGCTAAATTCCAAGGTGACTTGCGCACGCTGCTGGCCGCAAAACCCAAGGTGGCGCTCGAAGATTTGAGCCTCAAGACCGCCAATGGCGAGAGCCACTTCAACCTGGCCATGGACTTCGACGCGCCGTCTTCCTTCGACTTGCCACAAGATCAGGCGTTGAAGCAGATGGTGACGCAGGTCACCAGCAAACTGTCCTTGTCCAAGCCAATGCTAGGAGACCTGGCGACCTTGCAGGCCCTGCTCGACGGTCAGACCGATGCCCAGGCCATCGCCACGCAGTCTGGCCAGGCAGGAGAGATGGTCGGCTTGATGGGCGTGCAGAGCGGCCTGGCTACGGTGGAAGGCGATAAGGTGATCAGCTCGTTGCACTATGCCGATGGCATGGTCGATTTCAATGGCCAGAAAATGACGCTCGAAGCCTTTGCCGCGTTCGTCAATACACGGCTGGCAATGCTCTCGCCGCAACGCTGAGTGCCCGGCTTTACCTGCCCTTGAGCCGCTGGTACGAGGGCGGGTAAGGGCTGGATAAAAACCGCTTTAGAAATCTTGGGTTTCTCTGTAGCCTTCGGCCTCCATAATAATCCGCGCCCGCAGAGGGCCGTGGCGGCCTGCGCCGTCCGGCGCCCTTAGCCGATCTGCCAGGGCCGGGTGATACACTCGATTTGATGCGCGCACGCGCTTGCAGGTCCAGCGATCATGACCCAGATTTCCGAACGCCTGTTGGTACAGGCTCACCTCGACGCCAAGCAGCCCAACCCGCTGACGGACGAGCAGCAGGCCGAATACCGTGCGGCCATCGCTGCCGAGCTCAAGGCGCAGAATGCCGTGCTGGTTGCCCATTACTACTGCGACCCGGTGATCCAGGCCCTGGCGGAGGAAACCGGCGGCTGTGTGTCCGACTCGCTGGAAATGGCCCGCTTTGGCAAGCAGCACCCGGCCGAGACGGTGATAGTAGCCGGCGTGCGTTTCATGGGTGAAACCGCCAAAATTCTCACTCCTCACAAACGCGTATTGATGCCCACGCTTGGAGCGACCTGTTCGCTTGATCTGGGTTGCCCCATCGAAGAATTCTCTGCCTTCTGCGATCAGCACCCCGAGCGTACCGTGGTGGTTTACGCCAACACCTCCGCTGCCGTGAAGGCACGGGCCGATTGGGTGGTCACTTCCAGTTGCGCGCTGGAAATCGTCGAAAGCCTGATGGATAACGGCGAGACCATCATCTGGGGCCCCGATCAGCACCTGGGTCGCTACATCCAGAAGCAGACCGGTGCCGACATGCTGCTGTGGGACGGTGCCTGCATCGTTCATGAGGAGTTCAAGTCGCGTCAGCTCGCCGACATGAAGGCCCTGTACCCGGACGCCGCGGTGCTGGTCCATCCCGAGTCGCCGGAGTCGGTGATCGACCTGGCCGATGCGGTGGGCTCCACCAGCCAGTTGATCAAGGCTGCCCAGACGCTGCCTAACAAGACCTTTATCGTCGCCACCGACCGCGGCATCTTCTACAAGATGCAGCAGCTATGCCCCGACAAGGTCTTCATCGAGGCGCCCACTGCCGGCAACGGCGCGGCCTGCCGCAGCTGTGCCCACTGCCCGTGGATGGCCATGAACACCCTGGAGCGCGTGCTGCATTGCCTGCGCAGTGGCGGGGACGAGATCTTCGTCGACCCAGCCCTGGTGCCCAAGGCCATCAAGCCGCTGAACCGGATGCTGGATTTCACCCAGGCGGCCAGGTTGAAGCTTTCCGGGAACGCGTGAGGTAAGCGCTGGCTGAAATGCAGGTCCTGGTGCCATGCCCGAGGCAGATGACGCTCCTACATTGCGCCGAATCGGTGAGCTAGAGGATCTTGTGTGGGAGCGGCCTCGCGCCGCGATGGGCTGCGCAGCAGCCCTCAGGTGTCAGCCCCGCATCACAGGCCGGCGCGGCCGGTCCGGCGCCCCGGCGAGACCGCTCAGGCATGTTGTTCAACATTGGAAACGGTCCCGCCCCAGACCCTGAAACGCCTCAGCGCCCCATCATCTCCCGCACCATGCGCTGCTGCTCCAGCACCTCTCGCTGGCGTTGGTCGATCTGCGAGGCCAGCGGGAAATTCCCCCCGGCGCGGCGCTTGGCATAGTCGAGCTGCTGAATGGCCTGATCAAAGTCCCCCACCAAGGTGAAGTATTCCGCCCGCGCCCGGTGCAGGCCGATGGTATTGCCCGACAGCCCGCGCACCTCGGCCATGTCGTACCAGACGTCCGGATCATCCGGGCGGCTCTTGATCAGATCGTTCAACACCTTCTCCGCCTCGGCCGGCTTATTCTGCTTGACCAGCAGGTCGGCGCGCACCTGCTTGAGCGGGTAATTACCTGGGTACAGCCCCTGCATGCGCTCGGCCCGCTGCTGTGCATCGGCCAGGCGATTGTTGGTGATATCCAGGTCGATCTGCGCCAGGTTGTAGGTAATGTCGTTGGGCGCCTTGGCCAGCAGCGGCTTGAGCATCTCCCGTGCTTCGTTGAGCTGACCGCCCTTGATCTGCGCCAGCGCCAACCCATAACGCGCCGCATCGAGTTTGGGGTCTTCGTCGAGCTGGGCGCGAAAACGCTTGGCCGCAAGCCCCGGCGTACCTTCATACGTCAGCGCTACCCGGGCGCGGATCAGCTGATAGCGCAGGCTGTCTTCCACACCGCCTTTTGGCGCCTGCTCTGCCCGGTTACGGGTGTCGGCGATCCGCGACTCGGTTACCGGGTGCGTCAACAGAAATTCCGGCGGCTTGGCGTCATAACGGTACTGACGCGCCAGGCGTTCGAACATGGTCGGCATGTTGCGCGGATCGTAGCCGGCCTTTTCCAGGTTCTGGATGCCGATGCGGTCGGCTTCCTGTTCGTTTTGCCGGGAGAACCTGCGCTGTTCCTGAATCGCCGCCGCCTGGGTGCCGGCAATCATGCCGATGCCGGCATCACCGGCGCCACCGGCCGCCAGCACGATACCGGTGAGCAACGCTGCCATCATCGGCAACTGCATGCGCTGCTGGGCCTCGATGCCCCGGGCAAAGTGCCGTTGGGACAAGTGCGCCAGTTCGTGCGCCAGCACCGACGCGTACTCGCCTTCGGTCTGCGCATTGAGGAACAACCCGCCGTTGACACCCACGATGCCGCCTGGCGCTGCAAACGCGTTGAGTTCGCGGCTGTCGATCAGGATGAACTCCAGGCGACGATCCTGCAGCTGGCTGGTTTCGGCCAGGCGGTACACGCTGGTCTCCACGTAGTCCTTGAGCTGCGGGTCGTTGAGTTGGTTGACCTGGCCGCGCAGCAGGCTCAGCCAGGCGCGGCCAAGCTGATGTTCCTGCTGTGGCGAAACGATCGCCGAACTGGCGTCACCCAGCGACGGCAAGTCGTCAGCATGGCCAGGCAGGGCCATCAGGCAGGCCAGCGTCAGCAGGGTAGGGCGCAGTAGATTCATGCACGAAGCTCGCGTCGGTCAAAGATTGCTACTGTAGCGGGCTCACACGTTGGCGACCAGTGGCGCTATCCTAGGCGGCCGATCAGGCCGTAGCCGGCATTGCCCTGGAGAGTCCCGTTGATGAGCACCCCCCTGACCTGTGACGCCGAACTCGATGCCAGCGGGCTGAACTGCCCGTTACCGCTGCTCAAGGCCAAGATGGCGCTCAATGGCCTGGCCAGTGGTGCCGTGCTCAAGATCATCGCGACCGACGCAGGTTCCCAACGCGACCTTCGCACCTTCGCTAAATTGGCCGGTCATAGCCTGTTGCACGAAACGGCCGAGGCCGGTACCTACACCTACTGGCTGCGCAAGGCCTGAGTCCTACAAGGATCGTTCATGTTCAAAGTGCTACGCGACTGGGTCCAGCGCTACTTCTCCGATGAAGAAGCGGTGGTGCTGGCGGTCTTGCTGTTTCTGGCGTTCACGGCGGTGCTCACGCTGGGCGGGATGCTGGCGCCAGTGTTGGCCGGCATGGTGCTGGCATTTCTCATGCAGGGGTTGGTCAACGCCCTGGAGCGTCTGCGAGTGCCTTCGAGACTGGCGGTCATGCTGGTATTTGCCCTGTTCATGGGCGCGCTGGCGGTGTTCATGCTGGTGCTGGTGCCGCTGCTGTGGCACCAGCTGATCACCCTGTTCAACGAGCTGCCGGGCATGCTTGGCAAATGGCAGTCACTGCTGCTCCTGCTGCCAGAGCGCTACCCGCACCTGGTGTCGGACGAGCAGGTGCTGCATGCCATCGAGTCGGTCCGTGGCGAGATCGGCAAGTTCGGGCAATGGGCCCTGACGTTCTCCCTGTCCAGCCTGCCGCTGCTGGTCAACGCCATGATCTACCTGGTACTGGTGCCGATCCTGGTGTTCTTCTTCCTCAAGGACCGCGAGCTGATCGGCCGCTGGGTCAGTGGCTACCTGCCGCGTCAGCGCACCTTGCTCAACCGTGTGGGCAGCGAGATGAACCGGCAGATCGCCAACTACATCCGGGGCAAGGGCATCGAAATTCTGATCTGTGGCATTGCCACCTACATCGCATTCATCGCCCTGGGCCTGAACTACGCCGCGTTGCTGGCACTGTTGGTTGGGCTATCGGTGGTCGTGCCCTATGTAGGGGCGGTGGTGGTGACCGTGCCGGTGACACTGATCGCGTTGTTTCAATGGGGATGGGGAGACCAGTTCATCTACCTGATGACGGTCTACGCGATCATCCAGGCGCTCGATGGCAACGTGCTGGTGCCGCTGCTGTTCTCCGAGGCCGTCAGCCTGCACCCGGTAGCGATCATCTGCGCGGTCTTGCTGTTCGGTGGGCTGTGGGGGTTCTGGGGCATCTTCTTCGCCATTCCGTTGGCGACCCTGATCAAGGCCGTGCTGGATGCCTGGCCGCGTCAGGAGCCCAGTGTATCGCCCTTGCTCTGACAGCCATAGGGCTGCGCCGATGACCGACGCAGCCTGATCCGATCAGGCCTCGTTATGGGCCTGGGCCGCTGCCAGCACGGCATCCACATGGCCAGGCACTTTCACCCCCCGCCACGCTTGGCGCAACACGCCCTCCTTATCGATCAGGAAGGTGCTGCGATCCACGCCCAGGTATTCCTTGCCGTACAGTTTTTTCAGCTTGATCACATCGAACAGCTGGCACAGGGCCTCGTCCTTGTCGCTGATCAACTCGAACGGGAAACCCTGCTTGGCCTTGAAGTTCTCGTGGGACTTCATGCCGTCGCGCGAGACGCCAAGCACCACGGTATTGGCGGCTTCGAAGGCGCCATGTTGATCGCGAAAGCCTTGGCCTTGGGTGGTGCAGCCTGGCGTGCTGTCTTTGGGGTAGAAATACACCACCACCTGGCGGCCCTTGAGCGCGGACAGGCTGACCGTCTGCCCACTGGTGGCCTGGGCGGTGAAGTCGGGGACAGGTTGGTCGAGTGCAACGGCCATGGGAACCTCCTCAGACAGGGTTTTGTGGGCGCCAGGGCTCGATCAGGGCATCGAGGTTCAGCGCGTCGGCAAAATCCAGGAACTGGTCGCGCAGCCAACTGATCTGGGTGCCGGCCGGCAGGATCACCGTGAACTGGGCATTGAGCATGCTGCTGCCAGTCTGCGGTGCCAGGTAGGTGTCGCAGGTCATGGCTTCGAGCTCGACACGGTGGTCAAGGAAGAACTGGCACAGCTCGTTGATGATGTCAGGCCGGTAGGCGGCGCTGACATAGGCCACGTAGGGCAGGGCCTGCGGGCGTACTTCCTGGTCGGCGCTGCGCACCACGTCAAGGGTCAGGCCGTGCTTCTTGCCAAGGCCGGGGAGCATGGCCTCAAGGCGCGCCAGGGCATCCCAGCTGCCGCCGACCTGCAAAACCAGTGCGCTGGTCTCGCCATGGCGGCTCAGGCGCGAGGTGACCACCGCGCAGCGGTTTTCGAAGGCAGCGCGGCTCAGTACATTGGCCAGCTCCATGGGGTTGGGCCCCAAGGCGCTGATGACGAGGAATTGTTCGCGGACAGTGGGGGTGGACATGCAGCATTCCTAAAGCGATGAGCGGTCGATGCAGGACGGGCGAAAGCCTCCTGTAGGCAGCGCTCGGCACTCGCAGGCGAGGGCCGGGGCGCTGGCCGGGAGCAGGGTCTACGGCCCGGCGGGCCGTGCTGCACCGATCAAAGCATCAAGGGTAGCGAAATAAGGCGCCGAGGGGAATGCTCCGCCCGCCTGCTTCGCTTGTGCAAGGCCGATGCCCCCAGTACCATTACCGCTCTCTTTTTCCGGCAGGAGCAGATACATGATTGCGGGCAGTATGGTGGCACTGGTCACTCCCATGGATGCACAAGGGCGTGTTGACTGGGGCAGCCTCGACAAACTTGTAGACTTCCACCTGGAAAACGGCACCCACGCCATCGTCGCCGTCGGCACCACCGGTGAGTCCGCCACGCTGGATGTCGAAGAGCACATCCTGGTCATCAAGCACGTGGTCGAGCGCGTCAAGCGCAGCAAGAGCCCGATCCCGGTCATCGCCGGCACCGGTGCCAACTCCACTGCCGAAGCCGTGCACCTGACCCAGAACGCCAAGAATGCCGGCGCCGATGCCTGCCTGCTGGTCGTGCCGTACTACAACAAGCCGACCCAGGAAGGCCTGTACCAGCACTTCAAGCACGTTGCCGAGTCGGTCGACATCCCGCAGATCCTGTACAACGTGCCAGGCCGCACCTCCTGCGACATGCAGGCCGAAACCGTCATCCGCCTCTCGACGGTGCCCAACATCATCGGCATCAAGGAAGCCACCGGTGACATGGCCCGCGCCAAGGCCATCCTCGAGGGCGTTGCCAGCGACTTCATCGTGCTGTCCGGTGACGATCCAACCGCCGTCGAGCTGATCCTGATGGGCGGCAAGGGCAACATCTCCGTCACGGCCAACGTCGCCCCGCGGCAAATGGCCGACCTGTGCGAGGCCGCCCTTGAGGGCAATGCCGAGAAGGCCCGCGCAATCAACGACACGCTCATGCCCCTGCACAAAGACCTGTTCTGCGAGTCCAACCCGATCCCCGTCAAATGGGCGCTGGTCGAGATGGGCCTGATGAAAAAAGGCATTCGCCTGCCACTGACCTGGCTTAGCGAAGGCTGCCACGACAAAGTCCGTACTGCCCTGCGCCAGTCCGGCGTACTGGTTTAAGAGGAAGTACCCTGCATGAAGCGACTGGCTGGCCTTTCTGCCCTTGCCCTGATCATCTCCAGCACCAGTGGGTGCGGCTGGCTGTGGGGCGAGGATGGTTATTTCCGCGACCGCGGCAGCGATTACCTGCAGGCGCACTCGACCGCGCCCATGCAGTTGCCTTCGGACGTCAGCGGCGTCAAGCGCCTCGACCCCCTGCTGCCCATCCCGCGCAATGTTGCCGACGACAACGTCAGCGGCGAGTACGAAGTGCCGCGCCCTCAGCCGCTGACCGGCGGTGCGGGCCAGGCCAACGACTACAGCCTGCAGCGCAGCGGCAGCAGCCGTTGGGTGCTGGCCCAGCACGCCCCGGCCGAAGTCTGGCCGGTGGCGCGTCAGTTCTTCGAGGACAACGGCTTCCGTATTGCTGAGGAGCGCCCGCAGACGGGTGAATTCAGCACCACCTGGCAGCGTTTCGACGAACTCTCGGCCTCCCTTGGCCAGCGCCTGGCCAGCACGGCCAGCAGCAACGACAGCGAAGTGCGCGTGCGTGTGCGCATGGAGCCCGGCGTGCAGCGCAACACCTCCGAGGTGTACGTGGTCACCGTCGAGCGTCCGGCTGGCAGCAGCGCCGAACCTGACTTCCCGTCCAGCTCCACCAACACCGGCGCCGACGCCCTGCTGGTCGACGAGTTGCTCGCCAGCATGAACCGCAGCGCCGAGAAGGGCGGTTCGGTGTCGCTGCTGGCCGAACGTGATTTCGATGTGCCGAACCGCGTCAGCCTGAGCGAAGACGGCAGCGGCAACCCGGTCCTGAACGTGGGCGCCGACCTGGATCGCGCCTGGTCCAGTGTGGGCCGTGCCCTGGAGCAGGGGGGCCAGTGGCGGGTCGAGGACATCAACCGCAGCCTGGGCCTGTACTACATCAACTTGTCCGAAAAACCCGAAGACAAAGAGAACAAGCCTGGCTTCTTCGGTCGTGTGTTCGGCAGCGAGCCCACCAAGGAAGAGCGCGAAGCCCGTGCCGAGCGCTATCAGGTACGCCTGAGCAAAGTGGGTGAGAACGTGCAGGTCACGGTCGAGAAGAACATCAACACCGTGGCTCCGGCCGATGTCGCTCGCCGTGTGCTGAGTGCCATTCAGGACCACTTGGGTTAAGTGCGCTTCGCCGTACTTGGAAGCGGTAGCCAGGGAAACGGCACGCTGATCGCCAGTGGTGATACCTACATCCTGGTCGATTGCGGCTTTTCCCTGCGCGAGACCGAGCGGCGCCTGGCGCTGCTCGGTGTCTCGGCAGCCCAGCTGAGCGCTGTGCTGGTCACCCACGAACATGCCGACCACGTGCATGGGGTTGGCCTGCTGTCGCGGCGCTACAATGTACCGGTCTACCTGAGCCAGGGCACTTTGCGCGGGCTGCGAAAGCCGGTGGAAGTGGCCGGTTTCCTGGCTTGCGGCCAGCGCCTGAGCGTCGGCAGCCTGGAGGTTACGGCATCGCGCGTAGAGCACGATGCCCATGAACCGTTGCAATACGTGGTCAGCGACGGCACACGCCGTTTCGGCATGCTGACGGACCTGGGCTCGTACGACGCGCGGCTGCTGGACGGCTATCGCGACCTGGATGCGCTGTTGATCGAAGCGAATCATTGCCGCGACATGCTGGCGCGTGGTCACTACCCCTACTTTCTCAAGCAGCGGGTCGGCGGCATGCGCGGGCATTTGAACAACCACCAGGCCGCGAGCCTGGTACATGAGCTGGGCTGGAGTACCCTGCAGTATCTGGTGCTGGCTCACCTCAGCAGCAAGAACAACCTGCCACACCTGGCCCGCCAGTGCTTTGTCGACACCCTTGGGTGCGACCCTGACTGGCTTGAGGTGGCAAATCAGGAACACGGGCTCGACTGGCGCGCCATCGCCTAGCCCACCCCTCACGCAAGCGGAGCCCAATCATGGAAAAACGCGACGAACTCTACCGCGGCAAGGCCAAATCGGTTTACAAGACCGATGACGCCGACCGCTTGATCCTGCTGTTTCGCAACGACACGTCGGCCTTCGACGGCAAGCGCATCGAGCAGCTGGACCGCAAGGGCACGGTGAACAACAAGTTCAACGCCTTCATCATGCAGAAGCTCGAAGAAGCCGGCGTGCCGACCCAGTTCGACAAACTGCTGGGCGACAACGAGTGCCTGGTCAAGAAGCTGGACATGATCCCGGTCGAATGCGTCGTGCGTAACTACGCAGCCGGCAGCCTGGTCAAGCGCTTGGGCGTGGAGGAGGGCATCAAGCTGGAGCCGTCCACCTTCGAGCTGTTCCTGAAAAATGACGAGAAGGGCGACCCCTTCATCAATGAATCCCACGTTGTCGCCTTCGGCTGGGGCACCGCCGAGCAACTGGTCGAAATGAAGAAGCTGTCGCTCAAGGTCAATGAGGTGCTGACCAAGCTGTTCGACGACGCCGGCCTGCTGCTGGTCGACTTCAAGCTGGAGTTCGGTGTCTTCCACGGCCAGATCGTGCTGGGCGACGAGTTCAGCCCCGACGGCTGCCGCCTGTGGGACAAGGAAACCCGTAAGAAGATGGACAAGGACCGCTTCCGTCAGGGTCTGGGCGATGTGATCGAAGCCTACGAAGAAGTTGCCAAGCGCTTGGGCGTGCCGCTGTAAGGCGCCCGCACACGCAAGCGCCTGATACCACGCGGTTTTTTTGAAAATAAAGGTTTGCGTTTTCAGAATTCGCTGGTATGATGCGCGGCATTGGAGAGATGCCGGAGTGGTCGAACGGGACGGATTCGAAATCCGTTGTACTGGCAACAGTACCTAGGGTTCAAATCCCTATCTCTCCGCCATATTCAGAAAGTCCTTATAAATCAATGATTTACGAGGGCTGGAAAATGGCGATTTGTAGCAATAGTTTGTAGCAAAATTTGTAGCGAATTTTGATTGCAAGCTAGCCTACAGATCGCCATTTTTTTTCGTCTGTCTTTTGACCTTCCTAGCTAATGTGCTGCCCTGTGACCTAGAAGCCTCCGTGGGAGCGTTAGAGCGGGTTTGTAGCTATCTGCCTGTATTGATCTGATCAAGACCCTTTGATGTGCTGCGGCTCTGCAGCAGTGCGTCGAAGGGTCAGATGGGTTACCTGTCTATCCATACACCATGCTAGTATCACCGATTTTTAAGTAGCCGCTTTGAAGTAGAGCGTAGCGAGGAGACAAAATGAGCCTATTCACGTCATTGGAAATGTGTGCCGGAGCAGGCGGGCAAGCTCTCGGCCTTGAAATGGCGGGCTTTGGGCACGAAGTGCTGGTGGAAATTGAACCCCCTGCATGTGCAACCCTTCGACTGAATCGTCCAGAGTGGAACGTTCAGGAACAGGATCTGCGTCAGTTCAACGGGCTGCCGTTTTTCGGCGTTGATTTGGTCGCGGGTGGGGTTCCTTGTCCTCCCTTCTCCAAGGCGGGCAAGCAGCTCGGTGCAGACGATGAGCGGGATCTATTTCCCGAGGCGTTGCGTCTCGTTGATGAGTGTCGTCCAAAGGCAGTAATGCTGGAAAACGTGCGTGGGCTCTTAGACGCGGTTTTCGACGATTACCGTAATAAAGTCGAGAAGCAATTAAAAAAGCTTGGCTATGTACCGGGCTGGCGGCTGCTGAATGCTTCCGATTTTGGCGTTACTCAGCTTCGGCCTCGTGTGGTCTTCGTCGGTATCAGAAAAGACCTTGCTGATGGTTTTTCATGGCCTGAGCCAAAGCTAATCACTCCACCGACTGTTGGTGAACTTCTTCACGATTTAATGAAGGCGGATGGTTGGCGTGGTGCTGATGCTTGGCGAGAGCAAGCTAACACAATTGCACCAACGTTGGTCGGCGGCTCGAAAAAGCATGGTGGCCCCGATCTGGGACCGACAAGGGCGAAAAAAGCTTGGGCGTCTATTGGTGTCTGCGGAATGGGCATTGCGAATGAGCCTCCTACCGAGTTTTTTGAAGGTATGCCGAAGCTGACAACTCGCATGGCCGCACGCATTCAGGGGTTCCCTGATGATTGGCAATTCCACGGTAAGAAAACTGCAGCCTATCGACAGATAGGTAACGCTTTCCCGCCTCCAGTGGCTTGTGCAGTAGCAACGCAGATTTTTAAGGCTCTTTCAGTAAAACGCTTGGTACAGGTTGCCTGATGAATATTCCTCCCGAGTTTTTACAAGCACGGAAAGAGTTCCATGCCTCGCTTCTCAAAACAACCCTGACTATTAATGACAAGGGTGTGCCAAGTAACGCTGATAGTAGCAACAAAACCAGCATTGCAATCGCAAAAGGAATTGCGGAGCTATTGAAGGCAGAAACTATTGCCGAACGGCAAGCCGGTCAAACGTCTGGCAATGAGTTTGAGGGTATTTGTGCCGAATATGTGAAAAGCACGTTTTTAAAGCTTGGGCATCTTCGTCCCGGTGACTGGGACGTGCATCAAGTTTCTGGTCGCAATCGTCTAGAAATAGCTAAATATGAGCAATACGCACACTTGATAGCATTGGATCGAGCTGCTAAAGCTGATGCCGAACTAGCTGCGGCTTTGGGAAGTGACTACACAATCACCCCTGATATCGTTGTAGCTAGGGGTTTGGAAAGTGACGACAATATTAACCGTCATGAATTTTTGGTAGATGCGTCCGTAAGCACACGGGCTAGCTTGCGGGCTGCAGCTGGGGGCAAACCGCTTCTACATGCAAGCGTGTCATGTAAGTGGACTATCCGAAGCGATAGGGCACAGAATGCACGTTCCGAAGCGTTAAACCTGATGCGGAATCGCAAAGGCCACCTGCCTAATATCATGGTAGTCACCGCTGAGCCTACCCCTAGCAGATTAGCTTCAATTGCTCTCGGTACTGGCGATATAGATTGCGTTTATCATTTCGCCTTGTATGAGCTACAAGCAACATTGAAAGAATTAGGAATGGACGATTCGTCTGAGCTTTTAGCTATCATGGTTGATGGTCGGCGTTTGAAGGACATAAGCGATTTGCCGCTCGACTTGGCAACTTAAAATTTAGTCAGTTGTAAGCAGAAGGCCGGTATCGGCCTTTTTTATTCTGCTCCATGTGATGGTGTTAAGAGGGTAAAGGTTGGGGGGTATATCCTTGAACCTAAGTATGCTCAGCCATGTAGCGAAAAAAACGCTGCATGGATATATATTTATGATATTGATGTTCGCATTTCTTGAATTTTTTGTTTCTTATATTCATTTGCATCATCTTCAATTTTTTTCTTCGCATCGCTCCATAGTGACTTATACGTTTCGCTATATCGCTCTGTTAAAATCAATACAATATCGTCAAGGTTTTGCTGTTTTACCTTGTTGCCGGGCCTCCCAAACTCTTTTATCAAAACATCGTTAGAGATTGATTTGCAGCCAGAGAATGCTGCTATCAGTTTTTTTGCGAGGCATGAGGTCAGCTTTAAGTCTGGAAATTCCTCCATTTCTACCAGCTTTATAAATGCTACTAAAAACTTCTGACGCTCTCTTCTTTTAAATCCGCCAACTAATCCGCCTATTTTTCCTGCTTGTTCTGCTTTGTTCATGTTAGAACTCCTATGTTGTTATAATACAAATACCATAGGTTTTATGTAAGTCAATGCTTCAGGGTCATATCTCCGAACCTATAAATTTACTTCAGGGATATACATTGTAGGAAATTCGACATTTTCAATTTTTTTGAATTTTAGATGTGGCCAACACCCCGCGTTTTTTTGTGAAATTAATTTGAGGGCGATTTTTTGAGTTTCGCAGGTGCGATTTTTTCTCTGCTTTGTAGCAAAAGTGAACTAAGTAATTAATTTAGGGTTGAACCCTGTTTAACGATTACGGTTGAACCTTATATTTATTTTCATTTTTCTCTTGACAAGGTGTTTTGCTGTTTTTAAGCCGTAATTCGATGGTTGAAAAATCCCATATATCAAAAATTTGGTATAAATCCTTAAAATTTCTTGGGCGTATTTTAGAGAAAAATGACTTTCTCTAAATCCCGTTTTTTCAGTGCTGGCCAAAATCGCTTTTGGGATATTTAGGCTAATCAGCCCAGTGAGGGGTATTCACCGTTTTCGATGAATTTGAGAAAGTGTGAAATTTTCATCAGGAGAGAAGGTTGATATGTATGTATACATACATATAGGTTCAGGGATATATCTCCAAACCTTGGGAAGTATAGGGGTGCTGGTTAGGTGCTGCAGGGTGGTCGCTTACCCATTCGGTTATTTTAGGCATGTAGTGGTGTGGTTTGGTGTCTTCGTATCAATAAGATAAATAAACGCAGATTTTAACCGTTTCCTTGCGTTTTATGGCTATCGGTGGTGCGGTGTATGTATATGTGGGTAGGTATGGGGGAGGGGGGAAGAAGAAACACCCTCACCGGGTGCTACTATCTGATATAGGCTTTTGTCTCACCATTATAATACTATTTTCGATTTTGTAACCTGTACCAAGTCGCTCTGCTAACGCCCAACTCCACCCAAGGTCTACCGTTCGCAGTTGTTGTGGCGGGTCTACCGCCTTTCTTACCTCTGAATGCCTGCATCTCGCTTGTGTGAGTTCTGGCGACATAATCGTCAAAGGAGCCACGGGTAAAGTTTCTATGTGTCCACTTCGCTACGCTCTTGGCTGTGTGTTTAACCTCGGATATGTCCAACGGCGTAGTAAAATTAACGTTGTAGCCTATGGCACGGTCAAGGCAAGCGTTTAGCCATTGTTCATACGTCGGCCATCCCTGACGGATTGCCTTGTATGCCCACGCTCTTAATTGGTCAAAAAGCATACAGTTACGGCCCAAGCCGTAATCCTCTACAGGCGTCTCTCTGGCCTTTTCAGGGGTTAAATCAACGTATTCGGCTAAGTCGTCCAAGGTATATGGATCGGCCTGCCACTCGGTAACGATCCAATGGGAGTTGATCGGGTTTTTGCAGATCAACCCGGAATAGCCTCGGTCTGCACCTAAACGGTTACGCAGACCCGCTTCGATGGCCGCAGCATAGCGTAAAGGGGCTGTTTTACCGTCGATTGCGGTTCGGACAGGGGTTTGTAGCAGGTAGAGCAAATGGGCGTGCCCATTGGCCGGATTTCGAGCGATTAGGTTAGGGGCTGGTGCTCCAACGTCATCCCAGTGCAGCCCCGCGTTGGTCTTGTCCAGATCGAAAACCATCCAATATCTATGGGTTGGGCCGTTTGGTTGGACCAGACGAGCAAGTTTCGCTTTTTCTTTTTTGTTGATTTTTAAGCCGCTGATTATATCATCGGTGTGATAAGGTCTCTTTGGTAAGTAGTCCTCAAATAATTTTACGCATCCCATCGTCATCCTCTTCTAATTGGTTATTTAGAAAAAGAAAACCTTGGGAGATGACTTGACAATAAATTATTTGGTGATTAAATGGAGGTGTAAGTTTTATAAAATATTGTAGTAGTATCTTTCGCCACCTTCCCCAAGGTGGTTTTCTTTTTCTGCTCCTTTCAAGTTGCCACACTTTCGAGGTTTGTCAAATTTGGATGCTAAAAATCCCGCTTTCCAGCGGGTTTCTATTATCTAATGGTTTGACTATTGAAACGGGTCGTAAGGGTCTTGAAATGGGCTTAGTGGCTTAGGTTTTAGAAGTCTTCTCTTTCTTGCCTGCTTCGCCTGCTCGGCTTCTTCCTTGTCGAATTCAACCACTTGCTTGCTGGTGAACGTATCAGATGCCCACAGTTTTACTTTGTCGGTAAATCCTAATGCGGCTTGCGTATCGTCCAAACCCTGTTCTTTGAGTTGTTCGGCAACGTTGAATAGATAGTCCTTTCGTTTCTCTTTGCCCAAACGACTAGCCATTTCATACGTGTTTTCTCGTAATCTCTTATAGTATTGCTCTGGGTTCTCGTCGAGCCTTCGGGCTTCAAGTAGTCGATCCACCAAAATATCAAAACGTTTCATCAAAGGCTCAAGCTCTTCCTCGTATGCCTTGATTGCTTTTTCCAAGATGGTTTTTCTGCTGGTGTCCTCTTTAATTTTCTTGCGTAGTTCATTTAGTTCTTTTGTCATTCTGGATTTCATGGTTTTGAAATTAGATGACAGCTCTGCAGACTTTGTGGTTTTTACCGTTATTTCGTCGTCTAATTTCTGCTTTTGACTATCTAGCTCGGCATTTTCTTTTCTCTGCTCGCTGGCCTGTATTTCTAAGCTCTGTATGGTTGCTTTGTAGTTGCTAGCCGTTCCTTGTAGGTCTTTTATCGTGGTGTTAAGTGTGACGACAGTGGCCCTTTGCTCGATAAGTTCGACCTCCTTACTGGTTAGTTCTTGCTGCAGCTTTTCTAGCTGTCTGGTGTAATAGTTGTGGCTTCGTTCACTTTTCGGTTTTTTGGCTTCCTTTTCAATAGGGCTTAAATATTCGGTGTTTTCCTTTGTTTTAGGTAGGAATTTGGCTTGCAAGCCATATGCAGCCGCTAAGCTGTTAAAGTGCTCATAGAAAGCCACCTGCATCACTTTTGACTTCCATGATTCGCGTGCTCGAATAAATCTGTGGTTCTGCTTTTCTTCGCTGCGGTTGGGCAGTTTGAAGTCTTCTAATTTCGGCGGCTCGGATATCTTGTCAAGTCGGGCCTTGTTCTTCGCATAGTATTGCGATGCGAACTCAAATTCTTGGGCTGAAAAATCATATTTTCCAGTTTTCGTATTTTGAAGGTCAAGGAAGGCGTGAACGTGGTTGGTTGTCTCGTCCAAGTGGCTGAATGAAAATAAGATGTCGTTATTAGGGAAGTTATTTTGATAGAACTGATGCATGGCTTTCTGCAAAAGGTCTGTGTATCCCTTTGTGATAGCCAATTTATTGGGTTCAGGTATCACAAGGATGATTTCTTTAACCCTGTTGACCGTCCTTGATACGGCTCGATCTGGTGCGTTTTGCTCGATCTCTCGCTTCTTGGTGGTGTAGTTCTCTAGAAGGTCGATACGCTGAGCTACACGGCTGATTCTGTGCTGATTGAGTAGGGCGGCGTAGTCTCCGACTACCAACGGCCTTTCTCCCTCCATAACCGATGTGACGTATTCTTTTATTTGGGTGGGTTCGGTTGCGTTGATGAATTTAACCAGCTTGGATTTTAGTTTTCGGAGCTTTTCTTTTTCTGCTGCTATCTCGTCAGTCGCTTCTGTTGCTTTGAGTTTGGTTTGTAGTTGGTCGTTGAAGTCGGCCAGCAATTGCTCTGCCAATTCCCTAGTTAATACTTGTTCAACGCCACCTACAATGGCGATATTTGGGTGGTCTGGATTGGGGTTGAATTCAAAGTCGTCATACTCGTTTTGGTCCAGTCTAAGCGAGTGTTTCAGCGAACTGTCCAGCCCCTTGAGGTTGGAATAGTTCCTGTCTCTTTTGGTTAGTGTGATTGTCTGCAAATTGGTGTCATTCATTTTATCCTCAGTGGTGGGTTTGTTTTTGCTCTTGGCTTTTGCTTCTATCCTGCCGACTAGGCACCTGCGTTAACCGTCACATCTTTTGCGTAGCAAAAGTGGGATGGTTAACATAGCAGGTATGCTTTAAAGGGCTTCTTTGAAAATTTGAGCCATATACATATATTGAACCACATAAAAAATGTATATCAAGCATGATTGTGCTGATTGTTTTGTGTGTGGCGGTTGTGTATGCGTGCGTGCGGTGTAGTAATCTTTATTATTGTTATCTAGTATATTTGATATCTATATATTGATAACTAAAGACGCGGGCGTGCGTGTGCGTGCACATGAGGCGTGTGCAGGGGAGTGCATTATGCGAGACGATTTGTAAAAAAAGATGGTAGTTTAGGGAAGGTCAAAAGCTCTTCTGGTGGGTAAGAGCTTTGGAGCCTTTGATTATTGTTCTGAATTTTAACGTGTAACGCTTGCGATTTTAAGATTTTAGCTCGTATTTTAGTTTTGATATCGCGTCGTGTTTTTGCTTTGGACTTGGCCCTGCACTGTATACGTCAAACGTGACTGTACCTGTCTCATGTCCGACAATTGAGGCAATGAGTATTCCCGGCACGTCTGCACGTTGTAATTGCGTGATAACGGTCTTGCGGAAGCTGTGGAATACAAACTGGCTATTATAGTTGAGGCTGGTCTTTAATCGCCCGAATTGCTTACTGAGAGCGTCTGAGCGGTTGCCGTATTTATTTCCTGCAGGTGACTCAATCAAGAAACCGTCTTTTGAATTACGGATCAACCTTTCTACGGTGTCCTGTATCGCCGGATGTATTGGGGTATGTCGCTCGCTGGCGGCAGTCTTCCCATCGTAGAAGTAGAAACATTTAATCCCTTCCTCACTGACGATATCTTGGGCCTGAAGCTGGCAAAGCTCTTCAATACGTGCTCCGGTGTAAGCACCTAAAAGGATGAGATCTGTAAGGGTTTCGCGGTTTTTGGTGGCTTTTGCGGCTTCATGGAGCTTTGTAACGTCTTCCGGGGTGAATGCCTTCCTTTCCATTGATCCATCGTTCCTTTTGCTGCGGTTGACTGGGAAATCGTGCTTTTCAAAGGGGGATTGCTGGTCACGGTGCAGTTTTTTGAAATTCTCATCGTGTTTAATCGCCCATTTCCAAAAGCTTGACCCTGCGAATAGGTATTGTTTTTTGGTCTTAATGGATAGGTCGAGCGTATCGAGATAACTGGCAATGCTTTCGTGGTTGAGGTCGCGTTGCTCTGCCTCAAGCCAAGCACCCATCATTTTCAATCGATTGGCCTGCGTATCGACTGTCTTTTGAATAATACCCTTGGTATTCGTCTGATAGGCTTCAAATGAGGCTATTCTGTTCGTCGTAATGGGGGACTTGGTTTTGTAGTTTTTGGGGTCTTCGAGGATTGACTTAATTTCTTCAATGGTGCCAACGCTGATGGCTTGCCCCGCAGTGATGGCGTAGTGCTCTACTGCTTTATGCAATTTAATGTAGTCATTGAACCGTTCAATCTTCCTTTCGAGCGGGATTTCCTCGCCCAACTCATACCATTTTTCTTTGAAAGCTTGATATTCGCGGTAGGGTTTTTGGCCGTATAGGTCAAATTTCGCTTCTGAGGCTTCCTTGGTGGTTGTCCATTTTTGAGTGTGGAGGATTACATCGATGATGTAACTTCCGAGTTCGTCCAAGCTTTCCCGGCTGAGCCTCGGGTCTACGTCATCGGGATTTTTAGGCATGACAAGGCCTAGCAGCCCGTTTTGCTGGCTCGTCTGGATCATCTGGGAAACGCTAAACGACGTTTCTGGGAGGTGGTCGGGGGTAGGCCCTGCCACGAGCTGCCGGGCTTTTGTAATGGCCTCCTTCCACATGTAGAGGTAGGCCAGCTTTTTCACCTGAGCTTCTGGCTTGCTGCCGGTCCTGAGCGATTCGGTGAACTCGCTTCGGTTCAGGACGTGCCGAACGTCCTTCGGGACGCTAAGACGGACGTGCCACGTTCCTGACCGTAAAAGGAGGTTTTCGCTTGCCATTTTCGTCCCTGACCGAGTGGGTTTTGATGGCAAAAAGGTAGCTGTTTTTGGTTTGGATTTGTAGCGAAATTTTGTAGCAAAATCGCCTGAAAGCCATGTAACCATTGATTTTAAAGGGCTGCGGGGTTGGATTCGGAAAGTCCCTATCTCTCCGCCATACGCGAAGTAGTCAAAGCCCCCGAAAATGTTGAGTTTTCGGGGGCTTTTTCATTGGTGCTCGAAAATATTGGTTTTTTGGGCAATAACTTCACCCTCCAGCACGCAGCAGGCCATTTTAGGACAATGTTTTTAGACCTCTAACCGGGCTAGGGCTTCCCGGTCTCATGGTATTTATCACTAGGGTGGTGGCGGTGCTGTTGAGAGCTTTTTTAAGGCTTGCGAGACGGGCTGTACAAGCAAGTCCAGTAGGCGTCTGTCGAACACAGCTTGCGTGATCAGGCGGATGCCCGCCCAGGTATGAGATCCAGGGCACCTTTATTGGTTGTTAGCTTCGAGACTTTTCAAAGCGAACATCACCCTCAGTCAAGTTCTTCACAGGCTGCCAGCCAAGGTGCCGATAGAAGCCACATGCACGGCTCGCTTGAGCTGTCTCTAACCAGATCGTTTGATGGTGTTGAAAGAGGAACGTCTCTGCTTGCTCCATGAGTCTGCGGCCCAGCCCGTTTCCCTCAAATCCGGGTAGAACGAAAGCGGCAAACACACACCCGTCCTCGACATCGGCCATAGAAAAACCTACAGGGGCACCATTGACCTCGGCAATCCAAGCACAGGGGGCCTCTAAAATGGCCTGCCTTACCGTAATGGGGCTAATTCCCATTGCGGCTAGCTGCTCACGGGATAAGTGATTTTCGTGCACGCTGGTTCGAATATCAAAAATCGCATCAATATCCGCTAGGTTGGCGAGTCTGATTGAGTGGTTCATATTTGGTTTGAGCCTCTAAGCGGGCTTCCTTGAATTCATAGGATCCCTAAATTCCTCAGTCGGTATTCCTGTTCCCTGCACCGCTGGGTCAACCGAAGGATTGTGACAACTCATCGCTTCAACAGAGTCAGTCGGGCTGCTACAGCCTTGCTGTCAAACAAGAGGGTGGCAGCGATACGCGGGTTGACAGACCGAGGACTCCGGAGACTCAGCGCACACAAGGTGCCCTACGTACCACCGCCATAAGGGTTGCACGTGTGGGGAGAAGGGTCTGCCTGTCAAAGCCGGTCGTTGATCTGCAACGACCCGCCGAGACTAGAAGGCGACCTGCTCCATCGCAACCGTTTGAGCAGCGGGGCAGTATGTTTCGGAAACGGCCTACAAGTAAGTGGATTAATCTGAGTTCGGAGACCCAAAAGTACCGATCACAGCGATCCCCTGCCGCTCAGCCCTCCGCAACATTTTGTCTTGATCTGCCATTCACCACCTGCGCTACAATGCCGGCCTCTGTTCGCCACTCACGCCCGAACAACACGCCGTAATGACTACGCGCGCCGGGCGATGAACGCTTCCTGACATGGATTCGTTGGATGCTTTGCGCTTCGCCATACCTACCCATCACTGTTCGCTCATCCGTGGCGTCGCCTTCTGCGGCTGCCACTGGCGCCCCTCTGCAAACCCACCACACCACGCCCACGCTGCTGCCCGAAGGCTGCGGTTCACGGCTGTGCGTCCACTGGAAAATGGAGTGATCCACGTGCATAAGAAATTCATCGCCTCCCTCTTGGCCGTCGCCATCGCCTCGACCACCGCCTGCGCCCAGCTTGGCATCAGCAAGGAACAGGCCGGCACCGTGATCGGCGGTCTGGCGGGTGTTGCCATCGGTTCGACCATGGGCAGCGGCAACGGCAAACTGGCGGCTGCCTTGATCGCAGGCGGCATCGGTGCCTACGTGGGTAACCGCATCGGCAACATGCTCGATGAAAAAGACCAGCAGGCCCTGGCCTTGCGCACCCAGGAAGTGCTGAGCCAGCAACAGGCCACGGCCAGTGCACAGCCGGTGACCTGGAAGTCCGACCACTCCGGCGCCACCGCGCAGATCGTGACGGGCAAGACCTACACCAAGACCAAGCAGGTCGAGGTCAAGCGTGCGCCGAAGATCCAGGCCGTTCCGTCGATGAAGCTGATCAACGAACCCTACGTGACCACCAGCGATAACCTCAATGTGCGTGCGGCGCCCAACGCCAAGGGCGAAAAAGTCGGCAGCCTGAAGAACCACACCGAATTCACGGCCGTCGGTTCAACGGGCGACTGGGTGCTGGTAGGGCGCAAAGGCGTGACGGTCGGTTACGTGCACAAGGACTATGTCGAGCCCAAGGCACAGGCCGTGGCCAAGCGGGTTACTCCGGCAGTGAACCTGGATGAGCTGGATGTGGCGGCCAGTAGCGAAACCCAAGGCTTCGACCTGGATACGCTGCAAAACCTGCCTACCCAGACCGTCGCTGCCGAAGCGGCTTGTCGCCCTGTGACGGTCAGCCTGAAGTCCAAGGAAGGCAAGACCGAACAGGAACAGAACACCTTCTGCAAACAGGCCAATGGCACCTGGGAACTGATTTGAGAACCTCCATGAAAAAGCACGCCCTTGCGCTCGCCGTGATCGGTGCTTGCGGTCTGGTACCGCAGGCTTTCGCCCACGAGCTGGCGTTTTCGAAGAAGGACAATATCAAGGTCGAAGTGCCCGGTGAGGCCGCGACCTGGTGCAAGCCCGAGGTCGAGCTGACCATCACCCGACCTGTCTGGGACAACCCGGACATGCTTTCGGGCTTGCTGAACAAGTTGCCGTTCGTGTTCGCCAAGGACTGCTCCACGGCCAAGGTCAGTTGGAAAGCGGTCGATGACAAGGGCACGCTGTATGCCAGCGGCGCTGGCACTGCCGGCAACCTGGGCCTGATGAACCTGGCTGCTGCACCTGCCGCAGCCACGGCGCCAGCCCCCCAGCAGGCTCAAACGCCAGCGCCATCATCTGCGCCAGCACCAGCAGAGGCATCCGCACCTGCCGCTACGCCTGCGCCTGCCGAGGCCCCAGCACCGGCCGTGGCGGCTGCCCCAGCGCCGACCAACAAGCCAGAACCGGCCGCTGTCCCCACCCCAACCCCAGCGCCCGCACCTGAACCGGCGGCAGCACCTGCCGTCGCGCCCAAGGTAGCCGGCGCAGCCGTCGCGGCTGCGCCCACCTCGGACTATGGCCGTTCAGTGGTGCTGAAGAACAACAAGCTGATGCAGATCACCGATGCGGCGGGCTGCAAGTGGGTGCTCAATAGCACCATCATCAGTGAGGGCGATACCCTCACGTTCGGCACCACGCCGGCCATGCCCTGTCCGGCTTCCGGCTTTGGTGCGGGCAATTTCGAAAAGATCAGCTGGAAAGCCGAAGGCACCTACCGCGGCAACGACTGGAATCGTATCTACGTCCACCCCAGTGCTTTGATGTTCAGCAAGCGTTACGAGGCGGCGGTCAAGGATAAGTCGGTTAGCTACCTCACGGCCGAAGCGGACCAGGTGGCGTTGCTGGTGGGCGAAATTCCCGACCGGAACATGAAGGTATACCTGGCGTTCTCCCGGCCTACCTACGGCGCTGTGGGGCCTTTCCTCGCCGACCCGTACTACGTCGCCGTAACCCCGGACGACGCCTTCGCCCTGGACCCGGTGAAGTACAAGGAGACTGCGCTGCAGGTTTTCGACCTGATCAAGAACGCATCGCCGAGCACCACCGACGTGGCAGACCTGCTCATCGTCAAGGACCTGTCGGCCATTTCCAACAGAATCTGGGGCAACGATGACCAGAAGATCGTGCGCAACCGCATCGGCATGAGCCGCCAGGGCTTGTACTTCGATGTGCGCAGCGGCGCCAACTGGGCGCAGCAGCGTGAGAAGCAGCGCGTGCGGGAAGCCCGCAATCGTCAGCAGCAGTTGGCCTGGGAACACACCCGTGTGCTTGAGCGTTACCAGCAATTGCAGGAGCGCATGGGGGAATTCAAGGGGCGTGAAACCGAGGCACTGGCGCAGATGGCCGGCATCAAGGTGCGTTACCCTTCGCCGCTGCAGCAGCAGGACCCTACGTCGTCGCAGAACGTAACGCCGATGATGGTGCATGTCACCGGCAAGAAGGGCGAGTTCTACACCCTCGACCACCCAGGCGAAGGGCGTCTGGTTGCCGAGCAGCAGTACCCCGAAGGCTGGTACGTGGCCCAGGTGGCCAACGCTACCCCTTACTACCCGCTCGAAGACGGTCGCGCCATCCCTACCTACCGCGCCTACAGCGTGGGCGAGCCGAAGGCCTGCGAGCAGGAGCGCTGCGCCGACCGCGTGTCCTATGGCGCCGTGCTGGCCAAGGAATTCCCCAATGCAGGCATCGACTCCAACTGGACGCCCGAAGTCTCCCAACAGTTTGTGAACGACTGGAACAACGCGTCGGCACAGGTCCAGTGAGGCATAACCCATGATCAAGCAGATGAACGCAAAGCAGAAGTTGATTGGCGGTGTGGCGGTCGTGGCGGTAGCGCTCGGCGTCACCTATGCCGTGGTTTCGAGCAGTGGCAAGAAGCAAGCCATGGCCTACTACGAAGACTTCAAGGAACGCTACTTCCTCGAAGACGTGCTATCTGAAGGCGACATTTCGTACTCGGCACTTTCCGGTAACCTGACAGTGGCCGACCCGGAGATACGTGTGGCCGCCGTGCAGACCAACGGCGCGCAACAGTTCATGCGCAGCATGGCCGGCTTAGTGGCCTCGATGCGGGGCATGGACATGCAGGAGGGCCTGGGCAACTGGGCCGAGTACCAGATGAACGCACTCGAATCACGCTACGTGACCGGCGTTTTTCTAAAGGCTGATGCGTTAAAACTGTCGCACAGCGGTGACAGCAAGGACGGCGAAATCCATGTCCAGTTGCTGGGCATGCAGATGGCCGATCCGTATATCGCGGCCCAGGGCCAGGACATCGTCCGTGTCTGCGATGTGAGCGACGAAATCCAGCCGGGCGTCGAGCTGACGGCCAACGGGCGCGCGTCCCAGGCGAAGCTGCCTTGGGGTGTGAACCTGGCGGCGCGCCAGCCGGTCACGGGCGCTTTCCTGGTCAACAGCACGGGGCAATTCGGGACCAAGATCGATCTTGACCTCACGCTGCAGCGTTCAAGCGATGGCGAGGGCGTTATGACGTTCGTGGTCACTCACCGCAACGACGGTTCGAAGGTGGGCGAAATCGTGCGCAAGGCCACCTTGCAATCCATGCCCGAACTCGATGATGTGCAGGAACAGTTCAAAGCAGCCCTGGGCGGCCAGATTGTCGCCGCCTTCAGCCCGCCTTCTGGTCTGGCCATGTTCAGCGGCGCAGTATCGGACTTGGCGCGCAAGGCCAAGGTGGAGCGCTATGAGGTCAGCTATAGCGGGTTCAAGCCCATGCGTACGGCATTCGAAGCCTTCCAGCACACCACGCCCAACGCCAAGTTTGCCGACTTCTGCCAACAAGTAGGGCTTTCAACCTGGAGCAGCGATTTTGGCACCAAGGCCAAGCAGCACAGCGATTCGGAATGCGCCATTGCGCAGAAGCTGGCGGCCGGGGACGACTTCGAGGAAACCTACACCTTCAAGGAAGGCAAGAGCCTGTACGCCGCGTTGTTCGTGAGCAAGGCGTATGAGCTGGAGACGAACTAGGACGTTGTCGGGGCGGGCCTTGTGCAAACCGCAAGCATGCCGGGGCCGTTTCACGGCCCATCGCGGCCGTTATCCCCCCTGGGCGTCACTCATCTACCAAACCCGCTCATCCCCCACATCTTCAAGCACCTGCCCCAAATCCAGCTCGAAAGACAATGCAATCAGACTCGCATTTCCATCCTCGCCCTCCGGCCATACCGTCACTTGGGTGTCCGCTGCCAGCAGAAGCTGGTCGCCGCTTTTCATCATCTGCTGCGTGCCATCGGCTTTGATGACCCTCAAGCCACCGGCGGTTGCGAACAAAAGCAGGTCGTTGATGGTGCTCAGCCGGGCCGCAGCGCGCAGGTGTCGGTACTCCACGATCCAGCCGTCGGCCAGAAACGTCTTGCTCAACTGGTAGTTCAGCGAGCACTCCAGCGACAGCTCACCCAGTGCCGCGATCACCTGCTCCTGTGGCAAGCCCTTGGGCATGAGGCGGGCAAACTCGCTCAGGTTTTCCAGTGTCACGTGTTTATGAGCAGGGCTCATGCCGGTGTCCTTGTAGATTCGATGCGCTCAGGCACAGGTGCAATTGAGGTCGACGTCACGCCACAAGCGTGATGGCGACGTGCGCGGCGATGCCTGCCGCCACGCTGAAAATCAAACTCCGGGTGAAGTAGGCCACGATCACCACCGGCACTGCGGCCAGCATGTCGGCGTTCACTGCCATCAGCGAGCCGTCCTTGGCCATCAGCAACGCAGGCACGGTGATACTGGCGATGATCGCCACAGGCAGGTACTCGATGACATCGTTGAACACCTTGGGCGTGCCCTGCATTCGGAACAGCAGGGGCGTGGCCCGGGTGAAGTAGGTGATGGCCATCATCAAGGCCACCGCGCCGATCAGGTATTTTTCTTCAGGCATAGGCCTACTCCACAGCCCACGGCCGTCGCCACGAACACATTCAAAGGGGAGGGGTACAGCGCGTTGAGTAGGCAGGTCGCGGCAATCACCACCAGGGCGACGATCAGCTTGGGCCGGCTGTTGCACAGCGACACGAGCACGAAGATCATCATGGCGGTCAGCGCGTAGTCCAGCTTGAACGCGGAGAAGCGGCTCAGCGCATCGGAGGCCACGGCGCCGAGCAGGGCGCCGGCAATCCAGCTGGCATGGCACCAGGTGTTGAACTGCAGCAGATAGCCAGGCGGGGTGTACTTGCCGGCTTGTAGCCGTTGGCTGTGCAAGGCGAACGATTCGTCGGTCAGGCCAAAGGCATACATCAGCTTTTGCGACCGGGAGATGCCCAGCCCATCGCTCTGCTTGGCCATGTACATGGCCATGAGCATGTGCCGCGAATTGATCAGCAGCGTCGACAACGCGATGGTCAGCAACGGCGCACCGGAGGTGATCAACGCCAGCGCCGCAAACTGCGCGGCGCCTGCGTAGACGAACACGCACATCGCCACCGGGAGCCACAAGGGCAGCCCGGCATTGATGCACATCACGCCAAACACGAAGCTCACCACGAAGTAGCCGGTGATCACCGGCAAGGCATCGACGAAGCTTTCCCTGCGCGAGACCGGGTGCAAGGCGAGGTCGGTCATAGATCGACCTCGCAGGTGATCTCGCCGCGCGTCTGGCTGAAGCCCTGCCGGTTCCAGAAGCGCACCGCCGACGCATTGTCCTGGTCGATGAACAGAAACACCCGGCGGATGCCATGCTGACGGAAGTCGTTGAGGATCGAGGTGGTCAGCGACGTGCCGATGCGGCTGTGGCGATAGTCTGGCGACACGGCCAGGTGGTTGATGGTACCGCGTGTACCCATCGCCCCTCCGGCCACGGCACCGATGATCGCCCCGCTGTGGTTTTCCGCCAGGTAGCAGAACGTGTTGTCATGGCTCAACAGGCCCTTGAGCAGGTCCTCGTTCTGCCAGTCGCAGAACGCAATCTCGTCGAACCGCTTGAGGAAGTTGACCAGGCGCGTGGCATGAAACGGCGTGGCCTTCTTGATGGTCAGGCCGTTCATGCGGTCGGGCACGGCAACGCTGCGCGTTGCCTGCTCAAGGCTATTTGACAATGTCATGTTCGGTCCCCGGCCGGGAGAAGGAGATGGCGATGATCTGCCGATAGCCCATTTCCGATTCGCTGGGGTTGGTGGCCGGTGTCACGTAGTGCTGCAGCTCGCGGTCGAGGAAATACGTGGTGTCGAGAATTTCCTGGTAGGTGCCGGAGTCGATCACGTTCGACTGTTTGTCGTAGACCTTGCTGGTGGCGCCTTCGATGTTGTGACGGCCCCAGAAGTGCACGCCGCTGAAAGGGTAGCCGTCGCAATGGATGCCTTCGGGCGTGATTTCGATTTGCTCGCCGGGTTTGACCTCGATGCGGATCTGGTGAACCTGGCACTGCCAAGGCACGTTGTGCAGTTCTTCAGGCAGCACGGCCTTGTACACGTCGAAGTCCAGCTTGATCAGGGCGCGCAGCACCGGCGAGTTGAAGACATCGCTGGACACATCGTCGAAGTGGCGCCGCACGCCGCCCACATACTGGTTATGGGCCTCGGACTGTTCATAGGCACGGTGTTCGAGCTGCTGCAGCTCGCCGGTCGCTGGGTTGAAGTCGAAATCGCTGTAGCGGCGGTAGCGGGTACCCTTGTCGGCCTGGCCGTAGTACTTGTCTACGCCCATGGTTTCCCAGCTCTTGGAAAACGCCACGAAATGGCCAAAACCGCCGTTGAGTGCAAAGTCGTTGCCCAGCACGTTGACTGTCTTGTTCAGGCGCAGTGCGTCATCAACATTCCGTTTGAGTGTAAGCATTGGCATCTCTTCCCGTTGAAATCTGGGCGCCAATCTAGCAGGCGAAAAGATGGCAGAAACTTCACTTTTTTTTGTGGTGCCTCAACCGCCGCTTGTTGCCAGCCGACGTACCGAGCAGACAGCGGCGGCGGTTGTGCGTTATCCTTCCAGGCCTTGTTGCATGCGGGCTTGAGCACGTCTTGGGAGGGGTGTCGAATGGATATCAAGGTGCTGCGAAACATCGCCAATGTCGCGAGGACGGGGTCGATCACCGATGCCGCCGAGCAGGTCCACGTCACGGTGCAGGCACTGGCGGCGCAGTTGAAAAAGCTGGAGGACCATTGCGGCTTCAAGCTCTTTGACCGCACCAACAAAGGCGTGTCGTTGACGCAGGAAGGGGTCGGGATCCTGCCCCATGTGCTGGAGATCGTGCGCTGCTCCGAGCGCATGCAACTGAAAATCAAACAGCTGCGCGAGCGCCAGAGCCAGCCCTTGCGGGTCGCCCTGAACAGCACCCTGTCGATGGAAATCAACCAGCAGATCATGGCCGGTGTGGCCAGCAACCTGACCGGGTGCAGCCCCATCTTCAGCTGTTCCGAATCCCCCGACAACCTCACCAAGCTGGCCAAGGGCGAAGCCGACATGGTGGTGATCCTGGGCGACAGCATGCCCGAGGGGTTCTACTCGGTCTCGCTCAAGGGCCTGCGCATCGAGGTGGTGGCCTGCTCAGTCAGTGCCGACACCGTCCCTTCGGTGGTCATCAAGCCGTTGCCCGAATGCCCGTACGCCTCCATTTTTTCGCGTTTCGCCAACCATCAGGGCGGCGGGCTCGAGGCTGCTACCGTGTTCCATTCCGGCAGCGAGATCGTCAGCGTGTCGATGATCAAGAGCTTCGGCGGCATGGGCGTGCTGTCGCGGGCCGTGGCCGAGACGAACGACCTGCACATCTGGGAAGGGTATTCCGAATACCTCGATGTGTACCTGGTGATGAAAGAGCCATGGATCGTGGAGGAGGAGTTTCCTCAGTTCTATCCCAAGACAGCACCGATGCACGCCTTCGAGTCGATCAATGCCTGAAGCGCCGTCAGCCTGAGACAACCTGTCGTCTTGCGCTTGGCCGCGCAATTTGTTTGTGCTGGCATTTCGGTTACAATCGGAAAAACGATTCAGTGATGTAGGTCAATGCGACAAAAGCCTGATTCGTTTTCCGGTTCTCTGGCTGCTGAACAATGATCAATAACAAGCCTGCGCTGAAGAACACGCGTTACCTGGGTCAGCCACAGGCCCACCTCCGTTCTCCTGACTGGAATTGATCAATGTTCAAGAAAGCTGGCAAGACCTTGCTGGGTCTGGCTGTCGCTGCAACTGTCATGCACGCACACGCCGCTGAAACCAAGAAAGTCGACGTACTGTTGGTCGGCGGCGGCATCATGAGCTCCACCCTGGCCGTCTGGCTGCACGAGCTGGAGCCGAGCTGGTCGATGGAGATGGTCGAGCGCCTGGACGGCGTGGCCGAAGAAAGCTCCAACGGCTGGAACAACGCCGGTACCGGTCACTCCGCACTGGCTGAGCTGAACTACACCCCCGAAGACAAAGACGGCAACATCAACATCTCCAAGGCCATCGAAATCAACGAAGCCTTCCAGATTTCCCGTCAGTTCTGGTCCTGGCAGGTACGCCAGGGCGTGTTGAAGAACCCGCGCGCGTTCATCAACACCACGCCGCACATGAGCTTCGTGTGGGGCGACGACAACATCAAGTTCCTGAAGAAGCGCTATGAAGCGCTGCAGGCAAGCCCGCTGTTCCGCCCCATGCAGTACTCCGAAGATCACGCGCAGATCGCCAAGTGGGTCCCGCTGATGATGGAAGGTCGTGACCCGGCCCAGAAGCTGGCTGTCACCTGGACGCCAATCGGCACTGATGTGAACTTCGGCGAAATCACCCGCCAGTTCGTCGGTCACCTGCAGACCCAGCAAGGCTTCGACCTGAAGCTGTCCAGCGAAGTGCAGGACATTAGCCGCAACAAGGACGGCTCCTGGCACGTCGAGTACAAGAACCTGAAGGACGGTAGCAAGTCGGCTACCGATGCCAAGTTCCTGTTCATCGGGGCCGGTGGCGGCGCGTTGAAGCTGCTGCAGAAGTCCGGTATTCCGGAAGCCAAGGAATATGCAGGCTTCCCTGTGGGTGGCTCGTTCCTGGTGACCGAGAACCCAACCATTGCCATGCAGCACATGGCCAAGGCCTACGGCATCGCTTCCACCGGTGCGCCGCCCATGTCGGTACCCCACCTGGACACCCGCGTGCTCGACGGCAAGCGTGTGATTCTGTTTGGCCCATTCGCGACCTTCTCGACCAAGTTCCTGAAGAACGGCTCGTACCTGGACCTGCTCAGCAGCACCACCACCCACAACCTGTGGCCAATGACCCGCGTGGGCATCGACCAGTACCCACTGGTGGAATACCTCGCAGGCCAGCTGATGCTGTCTGACGACGACCGTTTCGACGCCCTGCGCACCTACTTCCCGAATGCCAAGAAGGAAGACTGGAAACTGTGGCAAGCCGGTCAGCGCGTGCAGATCATCAAGCGTGACGAAGAGAAGGGCGGCGTGCTGAAGCTGGGCACCGAAGTGGTGGCCTCTCAGGATCGCACCATTGCCGGTCTGCTGGGCGCCTCGCCAGGTGCATCGACTGCTGCGCCGATCATGCTGAACGTGCTGGAAACCGTGTTCAAGGAAAAGGTCGCTACCCCAGAGTGGCAGGCCAAGATCAAGGAAATCGTCCCAAGCTACGGCACCAAGCTGAACGACTCGGCCGCTGCTACGCAGAAAGAGTGGAACTACACCGCTGAAGTGCTGCAGCTGGCCAAGCCGCCGGTCATCGACGAGAGCGTCGGCACCAGCGTCGTTGCGCCAAGCCAGCCGGTTGAAAGCAAGCCCGAAAACGACATGGCCCTGTAACTCACGGCCCTGGCGTAATCGAAAGCCACGGGGGTGACCTCGTGGCTTTTTTTTGCGCGGTTAGGCAGGCAGGGCTTTGGCAAGATCGCGCCCGCGCAGGCACTCGGCAGCCTTGATGGTGGGTGAGGCGATCGCTTAGGGAAACCTGGGCAGCGCGTAGGTCACTCAGACCTGCCGCAAAATGCAGTCCAGCAACCCTGGAAAACGCTCGCCGAGCATTTCGCTGCGCAGTGAGTTCATGTGCGTGGTGCCCACGTTGCGGGTGTGTACCAGCCCTGCGTCCCTCAACACACGAAAATGGTGGGACATGCTCGACTTGGGGCGCCCTCCGTCCAGCTCGCCGCAGCTGGCCTCGGTCACCCCGGCAAGATGGCGGACGATGCCCAGGCGCACTGGGTCGCTCAAGGCGTACAGCACGCGTTCGAGAATTAGATCATCAGGATTGGGATGTTTGTAGGCTCGCATGGTCTGCATGATACCGGGGCTTTTCATTATTGCCATAGTTCGATTATGATCGAACTACAGTACTCAATGATCCTGGAGTGTTCCATGGCAGCCCTGTTCGAACCCTATACCCTCAAAGACGTCACCCTGCGCAACCGCATCGCCATCCCGCCGATGTGCCAATACCGCGCTGAAGACGGCATGATCAACGACTGGCACCACGTGCACCTGGCTGGCATGGCCCGGGGCGGTGCCGGTCTATTGGTAGTCGAGGCCACGGCAGTATCGCCCGAAGGCCGCATTACCCCAGGCTGCGCCGGTATCTGGAGCGATGCCCACGCCCAGGCGTTCGTGCCCGTGGTGCAGGCGATCAAGGCGGCGGGCTCCGTGCCAGGCATCCAGATCGCCCACGCCGGTCGCAAGGCCAGCGCCAACCGCCCATGGGAAGGCGATGATCACATCGCGGTCGATGATCCACGCGGCTGGGAAACCATCGCCCCGTCGGCCATCGCCTTCGGTGCCAACCTGCCCAAGGTGCCGCGCGCCATGACCCTGGACGACATCGCTCGGGTCAAGCAGGACTTCGTCGATGCAGCCCGCCGCGCGCGCGACGCCGGCTTTGAGTGGATCGAGCTGCACTTTGCCCACGGTTACCTGGGCCAGAGCTTCTTCTCCGAGCACTCCAACCAGCGCACCGATGCCTACGGTGGCAGCTTCGAGAACCGCAGCCGGTTCCTGCTCGAAACCCTGGCAGCGGTACGCGAAGTGTGGCCTGAGCACCTGCCGTTGACCGCTCGCTTCGGGGTGCTGGAATACGATGGTCGTGACGAGCAAACCCTGGAAGAGTCGATCGAGCTGGCGCGCCGCTTCAAGGCGGGCGGCCTGGACCTGCTCAGCGTAAGCGTGGGCTTCACCATCCCCGACACCAACATTCCATGGGGCCCAGCCTTCATGGGCCCGATTGCCGAACGCGTGCGCCGCGAAGCGGGTATCCCCGTCACCTCGGCATGGGGCTTTGGCAAACCGGAATTGGCAGAAGCGGCCGTACGTGCCGAACAACTGGACCTGGTCTCGGTCGGGCGTGCGCATCTGGCTGACCCGCACTGGGCTTATTTCGCGGCCAAGGAGCTGGGGGTGGAGAAAGCTGCATGGACCTTGCCAGCGCCCTATGCACACTGGCTTGAACGGTATCGCTAAGGGTCGCGGTCAGGGCGTTTGAAGTGCCACCTGCGCCTCGGCGAAGCACTGCTCGGCAATCGCCGAGCGGGGCTCGCTGCGGCGCAATAACAGGCCCACCGGGCTGTGGATGGCAGCATCGGTGACCGGCACGATGCGCAGGTGCTCGCTAAGGCCTTCCAGGCCGCACCCCAGCGGCATGATGGCGCAGCACAGGCCAGTGGTGATGGCCTGGATCAGCTGGAAGCTGGAGTCGCTTTCCAGTACAGCGTTCGGTTCCAGGCCGCGGCTACGGAAGCTCAAGTCAAGCGACTGCCGGTAATGCATGCCCTTGCTCAACAGGCCCAGCGGCGTATAGCCCAGTTGGTCCCAGTGCAGGCTTTGGGCCTCGAACTGAAAATGCCGGGTATCGTGCAGCAGGCCCATGGTAGTGGTACCCAGCTCGATGACGTCGAAAAACTGCGTGTTGACCTGGTCCAGGTAGCAGATGCCCAAGTCCAGTTGATTACGGCTCAGACCGTCGATCACCTGCTCGGAGCTTAGGGAACTGAGTTCGAAGTGCAGGCCCGGGTACTTGGCCCGCAACGGCAACAGCAGTTGCATCGGGTTGAAACTGGCCAGCGGCACCGTGCCCAGGCGCAGGCTCCCGACCACCTGACCGCGGCAATGGGCAGCTTCGGCGTGCAAACCGTCATGGGCGGCCAGCAGGGTCCGCGCCCAGGCCAGAATGCGTTCGCCCGCCTCGGTGAACCCTTCGAACCGCTGACCGCGCTTGACCAGCACCAGGTCCAGTTCGTCTTCCAGGTTACGCAGGCGCATGGACAGCGTGGGCTGGGTGATGTGGCACAACGCAGCCGCCTGGCCAAAATGGCGAGTCTGGTCCAGGGCGATGAGAAACTTCAGTTGCTTGATATCCATGCCTGCGCCTGCTAAAGGGTTACGCCGACAGTAACGTACCGTGGCGATAGATGCCATCGATCGAGCCGTTTGCGCTATCGATTGGACGCTGGCAGCGCCTGTTACTAGCGTGGCCGTAACCCCACTGCAAGGAGCTGTGCTGTGCGTGTTCAACCCAATGCGGTTTTCGTGCCGCTCAACATCGCTGTCTTGACCGTCAGCGATACCCGCACTGTCGAGAACGACACATCAGGTGCACTGCTGGCGGATCGCTTGGTGCAGGTGGGGCACCGCCTGATTGCACGGGTTCTGCTCAAGGATGACGTCTACAAGATACGCGCCCAGGTGGCGACCTGGATTGCCGACGAGCAGGTGCAGGCAGTGTTGATCACCGGTGGAACAGGCTTTAGTGGCAGGGACAGCACCCCGGAGGCGGTCGAATGCCTGCTCGAACGGCGCGTGGACGGGTTCGGCGAGTTGTTCCGTGCGCTGTCCATTCTGGATGTCGGCGCCTCGACCGTGCACAGCCGCGCCTTGGCAGGGCTGAGCAATCGCACGCTGGTCTGTTGTCTGTCAGGTTATACCGGGGCCTGTCGTACTGCCTGGGAAGGCATTCTTGCCGAACAGCTCGACGCCCGGCATCGGCCTTGCAATTTCGTCAAGCATTTGCGGGTTTAGCAGAGCGTCGTGCCTATCAAGGCTCTCCGGCTCAGCAGCATCCACCGGCCGCTAAGCGGCTTTGCCGGGGCGCCGAACTGGCTGCGCGCTAGCCCCGATTGCTCGCAGCCGTCAAGGCACGTCGGCGACTGGTCAGTTGAAAGGAATCACCCCACGTGCCTGAGCGTAGGTCAGGTTGCCACGGTGAATACGTAACTCCTCGCCCATGGCAGCGCTTCTGACCTGTTCCCTGTAACCCAGCTTGCGCTGCTGCCACAGTTTCAGATGACCTTTGCCGAACGCCGTCGGCGCGGCACCCGCATCATTGAAGTGAAAGTGCGCGGCCCACAGCGGCTTGCCGCGCTCGCTGCCCGGCGCTTCGAGCACATCGATGCGGTATTCATCAAGATAATCTTCGGCCAGTGGCTGCCGCGGCCCCTGATAGGTCACACGTAACAGCCCTTGCTTGTGCAAGTAGTGCAAGCCTTCTGCGCTGGGAAAGCGTGTGGTGCTGTGCAGTTTGACCAGCATCTCGCGTTTACCCTCGCGCAAGCTCACCAGGGCATCGTCCAGGCGCTGCAGCAGTTCAGATTCAGCTTCGCTGTCGGCGAGCTGATCCCGCAGTGTCTGCACTTCCCCGATCTGGGCATCGAGCATTGACGTCAATGAATGGCTATCGACATCTTCTTCAACCAGCTTGCGCGCGTTGGCAAGTACGTTCTGATTCTGAGCAAGCATGCCTTCAGCCAGCGCTTGTTCCTGACGCTCGCTCTCCGGTGTAGGCGCTCTGGGTGGCGATGAGGTGCCAGCAGCTGGCAATCTTTCGACCCACGTACCACTTTCCCGGGTAAAGGTATGCAGTACAGTCTTGCTGAAGGTCCCGCGAACTTGCAGCACAGGCCGCCCCTCTACGATCGACTCCGAACCGATCACCGTCTGGCCGTTCGCTGTTGTAGCCACTTGTAACGCCTGGCGGGGATAGACCGGCCGGGTGGTGGAGTGCTGCTGGCCGACGGCCTGCTCCCGCAATGCGGTAACCAGCGCGTCGCCCGCCATGGTCTTGAGCTCGACCATTTGCTGCCGATACGCCTCCAGGCGCCCGATATCCACAAGTTCGCTGCCCAGCTGGGCAATGCGCTGACTGTTGAGGATGGCCGCCGAATATTCATCCCAGGCACTCTGCAGAATGTCGATACGCTGAGCAGTCTGCAGATCGGCGAACATGGACAGGTGGTGAGAATTAGCGGCCACCCGCAGGCGCTCCCCAGCGAGTGCAGCCCTGAACACCGCATAGTGCGAATAGTCTTGCAAGGCTTCAAAACGCAGCGCCAGCTCAACCAAACCCATGGCTTGGAAGAACCGTATGTTTACCGTGGTAGTGGTGCGCGTTTCGATGATCTGGGCAACGGTCCTGTCCGTTTTTCGAATGCTCGGTGCCGTCATGTCCAGATCGGTAACGGCAAGCAGCCGATCAAGCGCCGCTGTATATTCAATGATCAAAGGCTGGTCGATAACCATGCTTTCAAGTACTTCACGGTACTGCTCATACGCAGCTTGCCGCTCCTGCGGCAAGGCGTCATTGAGCGCCGTGGTCAGTCGATCGTACTCGGCGAACCTGCCGGTATACAGCTGCTCTTCGATGATGAACTGCGCATAACCAATCAAATTGCGCCTTACATCTGCCAACGCTCGCCGCTGTTCTGGTGCATTGCGGGTGCTTGCCATATAGCTACGGTCATCAAGCAGCGCAACCATGTTGCGCTCGGCCTCAAGGTAGTTCTGGAAAATGCCTACAGCGGCTTCGATACGCTGGTGACGCAAGTCCTTTATCTGGTCCAGCAACTCCGTATGCCGTTTGGCGAACAGACTGGTTGCCCGCTCGAACTGAGCACGCTGTTCAGGATCTTGCGGCGGCGGTTGCTTGAGCCGCTCCTCCACTTTCAGCCATTGCGCACGAGCAGCCTCGATACGTTGGCGCAAGCTTTCATATTCAGCAGCGCCTCTATCGGCGTTGGCGAGGCTTTGCTCGACCGCCTGCAGCGCCGTCTGGATCCGGGTTACCAAGCGTTCGCGCAATCGCTGCCGGGTGCTTGAGCCGGGTCGGTCCCCGCCGCCTCGCAGTCGCGTGTCGATACGCCAACCTTGTGAGTCACGCCTGATCGGTGGCCCCTGCCTGCCATCCGGGCCGATGATGCGGGTAAGCCCATCGGCAGACTCGACCGCATAAACTTGTCCTTGCAGCCGCACATAGAGCCCATGCTCAAGTTCATACAGCCCGTCGAGAGGCCCTTGCTCGATCGCCGATTGGCCCTCCAGGCTTACCGAGGCCGCCATGGCGTGCAGTTGCGTGCGTTGAGCGCCGGACAGCGCGTCGAAACCCTGAGCGCCCCGCCACGAAAAATCGAGTTGAGTGGTCGCTTGGGCCTGCAGCGCCTCGACAGGAGCCACACTGCCCGGCTCAGGCAGCGGCAACGGATCGGCATCGCCGCCCAAGCGGATCGAAGCTGCATCGACCGTCAGTGCAGTTGCCCCGGCATGCGGCGGCTCGGTTTTGGGCAGCTGTGCATGGATCAACACCATCAGTGTGTTGTTGAGCAGATCCACCACAGCTTGGGTTCGATCCGTAGCGCTGCCTTCAAGCAGCAATTTCAGGTCTTCGGCTATGGCATTTATACCGATGTACAGCAAAGCAATCGAAGAGATCGGCCCCGGGAGCACGGGCGCGACCACGTTAAGCAATTGCCAGGCGAACGTCTTGATCGACCGCCAGCGTACCTCACTGTTGCTCATGGCACTGCGATCGGCCAGTTCGAGCAGCATCGCGCGCCTGGCTTCGAACAGGTTCGCATCAATGTCATCGGTCCAGAACGTCAGGGCGGGTTCGACCGGGGCCGGTTTGTCCAGGTGCTCATACGGGTCGAACACCCAGTGCGGCAGGTGAGGCTCTTTGAAGCCACCGTTGTCGTACACGTCGCGGTGCGTTTGGTCCAGCCAAGCCAGCACGCCTTCCTGCACGCGGCCGGGCCGGGCAATCTCCTGCATGAGGGCTTGCGGGTTCTTGAACTGTTTGAGCGCACCTTTGTACATCGGGCAATACAGCAACAGCGCGCCGCTATCGGCCACCTGAATGACAAAGAAACCGTGCGCCTTGTCGATCAGCTGCGAGTCGGGCGAGCGCTTGAAGGCCAGGGGCGCGATGGCCAATGCTTGCTCATCGCTTGCGGGTACACGGCAGAAACTGGCCACCGCCTCATAGCTGTGTGGGTCGATATGCCGGGCACAGAGTGCGTAGGCGGCATCGAGCATCAGCCCCCTTCGCCAGTGCGCGGTAAAGGCGGCGAGGTGCGTGGCTTTGTACTGTTCATCCCCAAGCAAGCCATCGAGGTAGCGCGGGTAGTTGCCGCCTATGTCAACAGTGGCAACCAATTGGCGCAAGTACTCGGGGTCAAGCCAGGCAGGGAGCTCTTCATGAGTGCGATGGGCTACAGCTGCCACAGGGCTCGCGCCGGTTGCCTCAAGGCGACCGATGGCGTACTCGGTCAAGGTCAGCGTTTTGCTTTCTATCAGTTGTGGGAACCCCAGCCCATGGCCGTCATTGGCGTAGGTATTGACGGTCAGTATCAACTCGTCCGCGTCGAAGGCGCCGTCAGCAGGATGATCGGCCAGCATCTGTTCACGCAACGTGTGCCGTGCGTAGGTATGCAGGTCGTCCGGCTCTGTGGGGCACTGGGCATTGCCCTGGGAAGCTTGTAACACACAGACGTCCAGCAGCGCCTGCAGATAGCGGCTCTGCCCGTTGAAGTCGGCGTTCAACAGCTTCTCAGGCAACTCTATGGCCAGCTTTTGAATGGGCAGATCGGCCAATTGGGCGAAGAACGGCGAGGGGTCGACCACGGCCTGGTAGGCCGAGGCCAACTCATCTACCGTGTTCAGATCGCTCAACCGTACGCGGTTCAATCGCGACAACAGGATTTCGAGCAGCACGCTGGACAACAAGGCAAACGCGTTGCCGTCGGCTTCGTAAAGCGCCCACGAAAAACCGTCGTCGGTCTCCGTCAGCCTGTGTTGCGTCTGCAGGTAGGCACCAAAAGCGTCTAGTGAACTGAAGCCTTTCACACCGCCTGCGCTCGTGCACCAGAGTGTCACGTTGGCCACTTCGCTACTGGCGCTCACCAGCAGCCCAGGCAGCAGTTCACGGGTGCTGCCTTGGTCGAGGCGCCGATGTATGCGTACGGCGTGCACAGCGAAACCTTCAGTTCTTTCGAGAAGCAGATCGTTCAAGCACCGGCGCTCATCGGCGGTCAATGTCTGATCGGTCAGCCCACTCAGAAGCCCAGCGCGAAGCACCTGTTGAACCCAAGTGTCGTGATCATTGCCGTTGCCTGCATTCCAGTAATCGATCTGAGCCTGTTCAAAGCACGTATGAAGGGTCGGTAGAAACGCGTTGAATGCGTCGTTCAGCGTGCCGGGGTCGACGAGGTCATCATCGGCTGTTTCGCACGCGTCGGGGATGGCAAAAAAACGAAGCGGTGGTTTAAGGCTGAAGCGGTCCTGGCTGGAAAAGTCCACCGGCGCATTATCAAGAAAGCGTTGCAGTACAACGTCGACCAGCGGGGTGACTGTCCAGTAGCCGTCAATGTGCCAGCGAAGAAATTTCAGTGGCTCAGCACACTTCATGTCGGGGCGGTGAACAGCCACCTTGGGGTAATGCGCGATGATAAGGTTCATCAGTTGCTCACCTACCACCTGGCGCAAGGTGGGGCGGCTTGCAAAGCGCAGGGCGACGGCACGATTGAGGTCATGTGCAGGTGGAGAGGGGAGGGCAGAGGGCATGCGTGGAGCTCCTTGTGGGTTCTTTCCACAATGTTCCAAGCGTGCCACGGCACTCGGTGCTATCTATATGCTGCACATCGGTCCCAGGCCTTTGGCTGCGCCCAGGCACGACGCGTTGCTGTCCACTCTTGCCCGGCAGGCTGGACCAACATTCTTCGAATAAGTCAAGAACCGACCTGTTCAAATCCCTCGCACCGTGCTACAAACTGGTTAAGCAATGATCTAGCTGCTTGATAACGAAGGGAAAATCATGACGAAGTCGGAGCTGATCGAACGTATTGTCACCCATCAAGGGCTACTCTCGTCCAAGGACGTAGAGCTGGCCATCAAGACCATGCTTGAACAGATGTCACAATGCCTTGCTACCGGTGATCGCATCGAGATCCGCGGTTTTGGCAGCTTCTCGCTGCATTATCGGGCACCACGGGTAGGTCGCAACCCCAAGACCGGCCAGTCGGTCAGCCTCGAAGGCAAGTTCGTTCCGCACTTCAAACCCGGCAAGGAATTGCGTGATCGGGTCAATGAAGAAGACGAGGCCAATACCTGATTCCCTAGGAGCAACCCGATGCGTAACCTCAAGCGTGCACTGGCAGCTGTCTTCGTCCTGCTGCTGGCGGCTGTAGTGCTGTTCTTCGTGCTGGAAAACCAGCAGACCGTAGCCTTGACCCTGTTTGGCTGGGTTGCGCCACAGGTGCCGGTGGCAGTGGTGGTGCTGGCCGCGTTGATCATTGGCCTGGCCGTTGGGCCTTTGCTGGGCGCCTATGGTGTGCAGCGCAGCAAGCGCAAAATCCGGGCTTCGGCCCGCGAAGCGGCGCTGAGCGGCAGGTGAGGATTTTTCTTATAGTGCTTTAGGAAATGTCTGCCTATTAAAGCCACGGTCACCATGGACTAATTGCCCACTTCGTTTTAGCCCCGGCGAGAGTGCGCAGCATGGATTACCCCGGCCTAACCCACCACGGCGCTGTACGCGGCGTGACGGGTTCCTGCCATCAGCTTCATCTTGGCCCTGGCGTCAGCCTGCTGGTCGACTGCGGTGCCGAGCAGGGCGCCGATGTAACGCCGGGCGCGCAGGGCAGCGCGCTTGGGTTCGACATCACCGGCGTCCAGGCCCTGATCGTCACGCACGTGCACCTGGACCACGTAGGCCGCATTCCGGCATTGCTGGCCAAGGGGTACCGCGGCCTTATCTATTGCAGCGAGCCCTCTGCCAAGTTACTGCCCCTGGTGCTCGAAGACGCCTTCAAACTCGGCATCGACAGCGCACCTGCCCAGGTAGCCCGCTACATCGCCCTGGTGCATAGTCTGATCGTGCCCTTGCCCTTCGGGCACTGGCACGCCGTGGTTCAGCACCCGCAGGTGGCCTGCGCCATCCGCTTGCAGCGTGCCGGTCACCTTTTGGGTTCTGCCTACGTCGAATGCGACATCCAGCACGGGCCAAACAACACGCGCTATGTATTTTCAGGTGACCTGGGCCCCGGCAACGATCCCTTGCTGCGCCCCTTGCAGCCCCCGGAGCGTGCCGATGTGCTGGTGCTGGAAAGCACCTATGGCGACCGCCTTCACCCACCCACGGGTGATCGCATCCAGCGATTGGAAGCGGCCATCGACCGCGCGCTGGCCGATCACGGCACCTTGCTGATCCCGGCCTTCAGCCTGGGGCGCACCCAGGCACTGCTCCATGATCTTGAAGATGTCCTGCACCGCAAGGCCCTGCTGGGCAAGACGGGCCCCTCGCCACAAGGCGAACCCGTGGATTGGTCGCAGCTGCCGATCATTCTCGATTCGCCCCTGGCCCAGCGCATCACCCAGGCCTACCGCGACCTGCACCCTTATTGGAACGAACAGGCCAGGGCGCGCTTGGCAGGTGGCCGCGACCCGCTCGCATTCGGCCAGCTGATCAGCGTAGACACCCACGCCCGCCACCAGCAGGTGGTCAACTACCTCAAAAGCACCGGCCGGCCCGCCATCGTCATTGCAGGCAATGGCATGTGCTCGGGCGGGCGCATCGTCAATTACCTCAAGGGCATGCTGGGCGACCCCAGGCATGAAGTGATGTTCGTAGGCCACCAGGCCAAGGGGACGCCTGGGGCGGTGATTCAGGCCAGCTGTAGGGCGCCGGGTGTGGTGCAGGTGGAACTGGAGGGGCGGGGTTACGCTATCGCAGCCAAAGTCCTGAACGCGTCGGGGTACTCGGGGCATGCCGACCAGGCGGGGTTAGTGGCGTTTGCAACGGGGATGATGCAAGCACCCCATGCGGTGGTGCTGGTGCACGGCGAGCGCACAGCAAAGGTTGCCTTGTCCAAGGCACTGGCACGCTGCTATCGGCGCCTGCAATGGCCCACGAAGATCAGCATTCCGGAAGATTAGGCAGACAGGGGTGAATTATTTTCTGGGTTTGAACTCTGATGGCACGGTTTGCAGTCACGTCGCAGGTGAGTATTTGCGAGGGTTGCGCGCAGTCCACCTTAGCCGGTGCATCGTGCGGGGCTCATCCATAGGCCGTTGCCGTCCAAAAAACCAGCCCCCGTGCTATTTTAAGCACCGCTTGGGACCAGCCCGGCCGTATGAGAACAAGACGCCAATTTCTCTCCTCACAGACGATTCAGCAGTTTAGGACACAACATGATCCAGAAAGTGCCGGGGCAAAGCGCTCATGGTTCCTACTACCCCTATATAGACGGCTTACGTGCATTTGCCGTTTTGTCGGTAGTGATCTATCACCTGCATGCCGCATGGCTTCCCGGCGGTTTCGTCGGCGTTGACGTCTTTTTCGTCATTTCGGGCTTCATTGTAAGCGCTTCCATCGCCAATTACCGAAGTGGCTCGATTTTACAGTTTTTTGCGTTTTTCTATGCCCGTCGCATCAAGCGGATCTTCCCTGCACTGATTGTGTGTCTCTTGCTCACAGCGTATGTGTCCGCGTTGTTCATTCCATCTTCTTGGCTGAGCAATGTCAACCAACAAACTGGACTCTATGCTTTTCTAGGCATAAGTAATTTCATCTTAGCCGGCACCGGTCGCGACTATTTCGCACCTACCGCCGAATTCAACCCCTACACCCATACCTGGTCATTGGCTGTGGAGGAACAGTTTTACTTAGTGTTTCCAGTTTTGTACTTGGCATGGATGGGCGGGGCTCACACGCGTTGGCGTTCTGTCGTGCTGTTCGGTATCGGGCTGGCGGCGTCCATAGGCTTTTCCGCCTGGCAAACTCAAGTCAGCCCGACGCAGGCATTTTTCTTGAGCCCTGGCCGTTTTTGGGAGCTGGCAAGCGGTGTGCTGCTGTACCAGTACATCAGCCGGAACCCTTGTGATCACACAACCTACACGCCCGCTCAATGGTGGCGAACAGGATTAGCTGGGCTGTCTCTGTCCGCGCTACTGGTCGCGTTTTGGGTCTCTCGGCCTGAGCACTTCCCCATGCCGGGTGCGCTATTAGCGGTGCTAGGGACGCTTGGCTTGATCTATTCCCTGCATAATCACCCAGAGATTCATGCAATACACCGCCTCATTGGTAGTGCACCATTGGTAATGATAGGGCGCATCTCCTATTCCCTTTACCTCTGGCATTGGCCAGTATTCGTGTTGTTCCGCTGGACCTATGGCCTTGATGCACCAGCCCAGTGGGTGAGCGCTGTTGTAGTAGCTGTGGCATTAGCATGGCTGTCATACCGCTTTGTGGAAACCCCTTTTCGCCGCTCCAAAGTACTGCGTAAATTGCCTCCAACGGGCGTCGTTGTGGGTGGGCTGGCTGTCGTGGGGCTGTCCTGTTGGCTGGCCAGCGGCATCAACAATGCCGTCCCGCAGCTTTCGTTGAGTCAAGTGACAAAGCATCCGGACATCTGGTACCCAGACGGCTATTCGCGCGATCCTAACTACCCAGGTTGCGTTGCAGAACCGGATTGGCACCTTGTGGGCGGCGGCTGGATGTTCAGCTATAACCCTGTAGGGTGCAGGGACGACCGTCCGCGCAATGACGCAAGCCTTTATGTAATCGGCGACTCACATGCGCTTGCCTACGCGAGTATGTTCAAGCAATACGCCATTCGGCATGCAACGCAGATCAATGCTTACAACAACGGGGGTTGTCCTTTCATTAGCCTCCAGCCTGAACGCGATATGGACAACAGCGTCTGCAGACGTAACACCGACGCCGCGCTGGCTGATCTTCGGATGCGTATAAAAGGTGGCGATATCTTATTTCTGCCCTCCCTTAGAATGTGGCGCTTCGTGGATCAGTGGGCGTATATAGGTGATGCGACGGTAAGAAATAAAACGTTTGGCACGCAAGCGGATGCAGATCGCAAACGAACTGAAGACTATGCTGTGTCTGTGCTTAAGGAGTTCACAGACCGGGGAGTACGGGTTGTATTCGAGGCGCCAAAACCTTTGTACAAGGCGCCCCTATTCAGGTGTGCCGACTGGTTCGACCAGGACAATCCAATCTGCGCGCCCGGCTTCGAAATGCCGCGTAGCATGCTCGAGGCATTGAGGGCGCCCGTATTAACGAGCTACGCCAACATCGCTTCGCGTTTGTCCAATGTCGAGGTATGGGACCCGCTTCCCGTTCTGTGTTCAGATGAGGTCTGCAACGCCATGGACGGCAACAAGCCGCTGTTTTTTGACGGTGACCATTTGAGCGGGCATGGCAACATGGTGCTGCTGCCAAGCTTTACCGAGTTCCTCGAGCCGCGGCTAGGTAGATATCCAGCAACGCTGGAGCAGGGCATCGATTTGAACAAGGGTGGCATCCCGGACTTTCTAAAAAAGATTACCGGCTTCTCCCTCACTGAAAACTGGGGACGCTGGACCGACGCCCGCTTAGGACCTGCCAGTCTTGTCTTCGAGCACCCGTTGCCGCCGGCTTTTGTTCTCCAAATCAGCGCCTTGGCCTACGGTCCGAATGTAGGTGTGCCGGTCACGGTAGTAGCGGGTGGCGTCACGCGTCAAGCCGTGTTCAGCGACACTCAAAGCATCCGCAAGATCACCTTCGAGGGAGTCAAGGGGAACACCATTGAAATTATGCCATCGGCTCCGACCAGTCCTAGCGCGCTAGGGGCCAGCGCTGACGAGCGCCTTTTGGGCCTTGGTATTTCAAACGTCAGGTTGCAGCCGGCAGAGGAGCACTCAGCATCGCAGTCATCAAACGCAACTCTGCAGCGGGCGCCATCAAGTGAGCGACTCTGACAGCGCACTGTGGATGCCGATTGGCAGCCTGCTAGGCGGCACGCTGCGCGCAGGGCCGCAGCAGGCAAGACTGGTAGGGGGTTTCCTGATATTCTTTCGGCATATGGACTAGTGCTGGCTGATGCGCTCCGTTAATAGCAGAGCATGCAAAACATTAAGCGTGGTTATCGTCGTGATGAATCAAGCTTTTTCAGTAAATTGTCAGATGCCATGACCGTGGCAGTTAAGGATTAGATATATGGACCTGGTCCCAGTAATTCTTTCAGGTGGCGTCGGCAGCCGGCTATGGCCCGTGTCGCGAGAAGCGCACCCCAAGCCATTCATGACGCTGCCTGGTGGTCAGAACCTCATTCAAAAAACCTTCCTGCGCGCCTCGCGGCTGCCAGGAGTTTCCCAGGTGATGACGGTCACCAACCGTGAACTGTTGTTCAAGACTGAAGACGAATACCGCACGGTCAACCAGAGCGGCCATGCGCAAAGCTACATTCTGGAGCCTTTCGGCCGTAACACGGCAGCCGCTGTTGCCATGGCTGCGCTGCAGCTGCAGAAGGCCCAAGGTGACGACGCGCAGATGCTGGTGCTGGCCGCAGACCATCTGATCCAGGACGAGCAGGCATTTGCCCGCGCGGTTGCCACCGCACAACAGCTGGCCGCCGAGGGCTGGCTGGTGACGTTCGGTATTCAGCCTCAATACCCTGAAACAGGGTTTGGCTACATCGAGGCCTCCCACAGCTGTGGTGAGTCCGGCGGCCTCACCGTCGCCCGCTTCGTCGAAAAACCCGACCTGAAAACGGCCGAAGGCTATATCGCCGCCGGTAACTATTTCTGGAACTCGGGCATGTTCTGCTTCCGGGTTGGTACCGTACTGGCCGAGCTGCACCAGCACGCGCCAGAGGTGCTGGAAGTGGCTCAGCAAACACTGGCAGCCTCGCGCCTGGCCACCAGCGGTGCCGACAGTTGGCTCACGCTGGACACTGAGCAGTTTGCCAAGGCCCCGGACATCTCCATCGACTATGCGCTGATGGAGCGCTCCAGCAAGGTGGCGACAGTACCGTGCGACATCGGCTGGAACGACATCGGCTCCTGGAATGCGGTCAGCGAACTGACCTCGGTCGACCAGGACGGCAACCGTTTCGAAGGCGAAGTCCTCGCTCATGGCGCTAGCAATAACTACGTCAACAGCGAAGGTCGTCTGACGGCATTGGTTGGTGTAAAGGATCTGCTGGTCATCGATACACCCGATGCGGTGCTGGTCGCTCACAAGGATCACGCCCAGGACGTCAAGCACATCGTCGGGCAGCTCAAGGCACAATCCCATACGGCTCATCTCCTGCACCAGACGGTACACCGTCCGTGGGGCACCTACACCACGTTGGAAAACGGTGAGCGTTTCAAGATCAAGCGTATCGTCGTCAAGCCAGGGGCATCCCTGTCATTGCAAATGCATCACCACCGCAGTGAGCACTGGATCGTGGTCAGTGGCATGGCCGTCGTGGTCAACGACAACCAGGAGCTGATGCTCAACACCAATGAATCCACGTTCATCCGTGCTGGCCATAAGCACCGCCTGAAAAACCCTGGTGTCATCGATCTGGTGCTGATCGAAGTCCAGAGCGGTGACTACCTGGGCGAAGACGATATTGTCCGCTTCGAAGACAATTACGGCCGCTGCACTAACTAGCCGTCACTGAACCTGCGCCGATCTTTGTTGCCATACGGGCTCGCAACGGCGCGGGGACGGCTCGCGTTTCATTCTTCACCGGTGGCCACCCAAGGGTGGCCTCGGCACTTGAGTTGGAAGACAATGTTCGATCCCATCCAGACCCAATGCTTCAAGGCCTATGACATTCGAGGCCAGGTTCCTTCTCAACTGAACGACGATATTGCCTACCGCATCGGTCGAGCGCTAGTGCTGGAATTGAACGGCAAGGTCTTCGTCGTTGGTCGTGACATGCGCCTGGAAAGCCCCGGTTTGTCGCTGGCGCTGATCAAAGGCCTGACCGAAGGCGGCGCCGACGTGATCGACATCGGCCTGTGCGGTACTGAAGAAGTGTACTTTGCCACCAGCCACCACCAGGCCGACGGCGGCGTGATGATCACCGCCAGCCATAACCCCAAGGGTTACAACGGCATGAAGCTGGTGCGCGAGCAGTCGCGCCCGATCAGCGGCGACACGGGCCTGAACGACATCCGCCAGCGCGTCGAAGCCGGCAGCCTGGGTGAGCCTGCCGCTCAGCCGGGCCAGGTGCGCGAGGTGTTGGACAAGACCGCCTATATCGACCACCTGCTCACCTACGTCAACCTCGACACCCTCAAGCCGCTCAAGGTGCTGGCCGACCCCGGTAACGGCGCTGTAGGCCCGGTGATCGAGCTGCTCAAGGCACGCCTGCCCCTGGACATCACCCTGATCAACGGCGAGCCGGACGGCAACTTCCCCAACGGCATCCCCAACCCGCTGCTGCCAGAAAACCGCGACCTGACCCGTCAGGCCGTGCTCGACACCGGTGCCGACATGGGCATTGCCTTCGACGGCGACTTCGACCGCTGCTTCTTCTTCGACAACCAGGGCCGCTTCATCGAGGGCTACTACGTGGTCGGCCTGCTGGCCGAGATGCTGCTGGCCAAGCACCCTGGCAGCAAGATCATCCACGACCCGCGCCTGACCTGGAACACCATCGAACAGGTAGAAGCAGCCGGTGGCGTGGCCATCCAGAGCAAGACCGGCCATGCCTTCATCAAGGAGCGCATGCGCGCCGAAGACGCCGTATACGGCGGCGAAATGAGCGCCCACCACTACTTCCGCGACTTTGCCTACTGCGACAGCGGCAACATCCCGTGGCTGCTGGTGGCCGAGCTGATGAGCGTGACCGGCAAGACCCTGGCCCAGCTGGTGGACGAGCGTATCGCCAAGTTCCCGTGCAGCGGCGAGATCAACTACGAAGTGGCCGATGTGAAAGGCACCATCGACAAGATCCTGAACCACTACCTGCCGCAAAACCCCAGCGTCGACCGCACCGACGGCATCAGCGTGGCCTTCGCCGACTGGCGTTTCAGCCTGCGCGGCTCCAACACCGAGCCCCTGCTGCGCCTGAACGTGGAAAGCCGGGGTGACCATCCATTGATCGAGCATCGCGTCAATGAGATTGCGCGTTTGATCAGGGGCTGAATAGCCAGATGAAGCTGCTGCTCAATACAGAATCCCTAGTCCCGCCACTGACAGGAATCGGCAACTACACCTTTAATCTTCTGGAGCAGTTCCTGACGATGGAAGGGGTGGATGCCGAGTGCTTCCAAGGTGCAAATTTCTCCACCGCTGAGCATGCGTTGATGCGTTGTGCTGCTGACAGTGAGCGCTACGCAACGCCCTCGGTGGGCGCCCCCGGGCAAAGTGTCCCTAAACTACTCGAAGCCCAGGTGCGGAGCATTCTGAAGCGGTGGACGTTCACGTCTAGGGCCAGAGAGATGCTGCTTAATGCTCGCCGCTACGTGCGTGCGGGCGAGCGCCGGAACTACCTTTATCATGAGCCGAACTTCATCCTCAAGCCCCACGCAGGTCCTTGCGTAGCGACTATCCACGATCTTTCCTTCCTGCATTACCCGCAGTTCCATCCGCGTAAACGGGTGGAGTGGCTGACCTCTAAATTACCTGAGACGCTCAAGCGCGCCGATTACCTGATTACCGACTCAAATGTGATTCGAGACGAGCTGATGGGTGACTTCGGCATACAAGGTAACAAGATCCGAACGGTGTATCTGGGAGCATCCGAGGCTTACCGGCCGAGAACAGCAGATCTCACCCAGGCGACCTTGCAGCGTTATGGTCTGCACCACGGCCGCTATGTACTGTTTGTGGGAACACTCGAGCCACGCAAGGGTGTAGATACGCTGGTAGAGGCCTGGTGTGGGCTGCCCATTGCCATTCGTGCCGAGTACCCACTGGTACTTGCTGGTGCACCTGGGTGGCACAATCAGGCGCTTGGCAATCGTATCAAAGCGCTTGAGGCAAGCCATGGTGTGCGCCAGCTGTCGTTTGTACCTAGCTCAGATTTGCCAGCGCTCTATGCAGGTACGGCAGTCTTTGCCTATCCCTCAGTGTATGAAGGCTTTGGCTTGCCAGTCTTGGAAGCGATGCAAAGTGGGGTGCCGGTGATATGTACTACAGGCACCTCAATGGCAGAGTTCACCGCAGGAAGTGCTCTGCTGGTGCAGGCGGGTGCTATTGAGCAGATGAGTGAAAAGCTGAACCATCTCTTGAGCAACCCCATTGACCGCGCCACCTTGGCTGAGAGCGGCCTGCGCCGAGCTGCCGATTTTTCCTGGAGGCGCTGCGCCTCGGAGACGTTGGAGGTCTACCGTGCGGTTGGATCTTGACCGACAAGCAAAGACCACATTGTTTTTTTTCTATTGGGTAGGGCATTACCCACGGGCTTTTGGAGCCTTATTGACAGGAAACCTTATGACTACTGTGAGCCAAGTAATATGAAAACGCCGCTGTTTTTGGTGAGAGACGTTCTGCGCTACCGAGGGTTAATATTCGCGATCACGCTGCGTGAAATCAAGAGTCGTTACGCAGGCTCCACATTCGGCGCGTTATGGTTGGTCGTCCCGCCGATATTCATGGTCTTCATCTATACCGTGATTTTTTCGCGTTTGATGCAAGCCCGTATGCCTGGGATTGAACATCAATACGCCTACAGTATTTATCTCTGCGCCGGCCTGATTACGTGGAACTTGCTGCTGGAGCTGGTTCAGCGAGGCAAGGGCGTGTTCCTCGAACATGCAAACTTGATCAAGAAGTCCAGCTTCCCCAAGTTCATTCTCTTCATTCCCGTGATTGCCACGGCAGCCCTCAACAGCTTCATACTGTTGGTTCTGGTCGTCCTGTTCATGCTGTTTTCTGGCTTCCCGATCATGTCCACCGCCTGGGTGTTGCTTGCCGTGCTGGCGACTACCGTTTTGCTGGGGATTGCCGTAGGGGCTTTACTGGCGACCCTGAACGTATTCTTCCGGGATATCGGCCAACTGAGTGACGTCTTTTTTCAGGCGTTGTTCTGGGCAACGCCAATCGTGTATCCCTTGAGTATCCTGTCGGAACATACCCAGTCTGTGCTCTCGTGGAACCCGGTGTTTCCGACGGTGCTCACCGCTCAGAAAGCGTTGCTGGGCGAACCTGTAGGCTTGGCCCAGCTGGGCTACCCGTTCGTCTTTGCCGTCATCGTCCTTGTCCTTGCTGTTGTCTTGTATCAGCGCAGCTACAACGACCTCCTGGATCAGATCTGATATGACAATTCAAGTAAGCAATGTAGGCAAGGCCTACCCGAAACTCAAAGGCCGCTGGCACGCGCTTGGTACGTGGTTGGGCTTTTGTAAGCGTGACCAGAACTGGATCATCCGGAACGTCAGCTTCAATGTAGGTCAAGGCGAGTCCGTAGGCATTATCGGCGTTAACGGTGCTGGCAAAAGTACGCTGCTCAAGATGATCACCGGCACCGCCATGCCCACTGAGGGTTCGATCTCAACCACCGGACGCATCGCGGCGCTATTGGAGCTGGGCATGGGTTTTCACCCAGAGTTCACTGGCCGTCAGAACGTGGCACTAGCGGGGCGTATGCAGGGGCTCGAGCGCGCAGAAATTGTCGCACTGATGCCAGAGATCGAAGCGTTCGCTGAAATTGGGCACTACTTTGACATGCCCGTGCGCACCTATTCTTCAGGGATGTTCGTGCGTCTTGCGTTCAGCGTGGCAACGGCAGTTCGCCCAGAGGTGCTGATCGTTGACGAGGCACTGGCGGTTGGCGATGCGTACTTCCAGCACAAATCGTTCGCGCGTATTCGTGAGTTCAGAGAACAGGGAACAACGTTGCTTTTCGTGTCCCATGATCCGGGTGCTATCAAAAGCTTGTGCGATCGCGCCATCTTGTTGGGTGACCACAAGATGCTCATGGACGGACGCCCTGATGAAGTGCTCGACTATTACAATGCACTCATCGCGCGCAAGGAAGAAGGCTCCTTGCAGGCGCAGGCGGTCAATGCACCTTATGCGGGGCGCTCAGGTAACGGGAAGGCACGAATTGAGGAGCTAACGCTCAGCAGTGATGGCCGTGCTGCAACCATGCTGGATGTAGGCGCGCCTCTGACATTGACCCTCAAGATCCGGGCAAACGAGCCCATCTACGATCTGTCCTTGGGTTTCATGTTCAAAGACCGTACAGGCTATGACATCTTCGGTACCAATACCTGGCTACGGGGAGAGCTGCGAGACCTGGGTGTCGAGGCTGGCATAGAGCAGACCGTGACCGTCACAATTCCTGCCTTCAATGTAGGGCCGGGCAGCTATAGCTTGACCTTGGCGCTGCATGGCGGTGCCGACCACATTGAGGACAACTTTGACTGGTGGGACAAGGCGGTTGTGTTCAACGTCATTGGAAACAGCAGCTACAAGCACTTTGCGGGCGTCTGCGCCCTCCAAGCAGAATTCAAGCTCGACTAGGGTGCAGCATACCGTGCAGCGCGTTTTTAAATCAGCGACGGTTTTCAGCTGTTATTGGCCTATGGGGGCTTGCTCGACGCTGGCAAGACGACCTGCGTAGAATGACCACCCATGGTGTTCCCGTAGCGTACTCATCAAGTGCCATACGCTGGCCACTCAACCAGTTTTGAACCCAAATAATGACTATCGATCTCAAAAAACTGCAAAAGACCATTGAAGCTGAGGTGACCCTTAGGGAGTACGAGCGGGTAACCGCCAGCGCCGAGGCCGCACAGCGCCCCAGTGACGTGCCCAACGATCTGGTGCATACGTTCGAACTGCTTGACCTGGAAGGCTTCCTCCCGCCCAGGCATGAAGCACCCGCGCCAGCCGAAGCGGTGGCTGCTTCTGTACCCGACGATGCACCACCTGCTCAAACACCACCGCCTAGTCTATATCGCCGTCTGAGGCAGTTGCCGGTGGTCGGTCGCTTGCTCAGCCATCCGCGGATCATGAACTTCCTCACCCGCGCACGGCAGCGGCCAGGCGGCGCCACCCTCAAAAATGTGTCGCTCACCCTGGCACATGCTGTTGCCGTACGGATACCAGGTGTACTGCGCTTGCGGCAGCAGCTTGCTGTCTTGGGCGAGTTGCCCCAACGGCTGAGCGCATTGGAGTGGCATATTGCTGACGGTCAGGCACGCCTGCGCAACATTGGCGTACAGGTTCAGAACCAGACGAACCAGAGCCTGTATACCCATGGCCTGGCCATTCAGCAGAACGAGCAGTACCTGATTGAACGCATGCGCCGCTTGGAGCACGTGCTCCGTGAGCAGGCGCTGACCATTGCGGGGCTTCAGGCGGCGCGTCCCGCTGTTGAGCGAGCGGTAGGAACCGTCCAGGCACCTGTAGAGGACATCGGCATGCCGGCCGATCTCTACCTGGAGTTTGAAGCAAGTTTCCGCGGGTCGCCCGAGCTGGTGCGCGAACGCCTGAAGCGCAATCTCGATTACTTCCAATTCGACCCGGAACAACCTTCGCTGCCAGTACTGGACTTGGGTTGCGGTCGTGGCGAGTGGTTGCAACTTCTCAAGGAGGAGGGCATTCGAGCTATTGGCGTCGACTCCAACACTGCCATGATCGAGAGTTGCAAGCAGGCGGGGCTTGAAGTTCACATGGGTGATGCGCTGCAGTATCTAGCCGCTCTCCCTGCCAATAGCCTCGGGGGCTTGACTGCCTTCCATATCATTGAACACCTACCTTTGGGCGTGTTGGTACGGCTGATCGATGAAGCGCGTCGTGTGGTATGCCCAGGCGGCGTGGTGATTTTTGAGACACCCAACCCTGAAAACCTGATCACCGGCGCCTGCAACTTCTACGTCGACCCCACGCACCGCAATCCGTTGCCACCGGCATTGGTCGCCTTCCTGCTTAAAGCACGAGGTTTTGAGCGCGTCGAGATCGATCCAAGGCATCCGGGGGACCCGTCGCTTTTACTGCAAGGTACCGATGAGGCGATCAACGTCCCCTTGAACCGCTTGCTTTTCGGCCCGCAAGACTACGCTGCCATTGGTTATGCGCCCTGAACAGGTTGAGTTGATTCCATGCATTTGATTATCTGCAATGAGCGCCTGCTTTTTCGGTTTGGCGTTGATCGAGTATTGCTGTTGTTGGCACAAGGCCTCAAGGCAGCGGGATGGGACATAACATTCATCGCACACCGTGCTAATCACGATGTATTGCGCCGCATCACCGACCGTGTTCATACGCCGCCGGAGCACCTGGGCGCCTATACCGAACTCGATTTCATCACATCCCAATGGCTGCAAGACCACCGAAAGCTGTTTGTACCCGTAGGTACAGAGCCGTCGGGTACAGTAGCGCTGATCGGCGGCTGGCCGTTCTATTCGTCCATCGCGGTGTTCCGGCAATGGGGCGTTCCAACCGTAGCACTTGACTGCGGCGGTGTTCCCTACGAAGACATGCAAGGGCCAGCGCGACATGTTCAGGAGCGTTTGCGTGCCCAGCGTCGCGAATACCTTCCTGAAGCTCAGGTCGTCACGCCTATCAGCCATTTCATAGCCCGCAGCCAGAGTTTGCCCGATGCCGGGCCTGATGTAGAAATTGCCATGATTCACCTCGGTGCTGACCACCTGAATGGCGGCGTCGACCAAGGGCTTTGGCAGCATGGTCATCAGTTGCACGGTGATTCAACGGCAGAGCGTGTGGCCGACGGGCCCACGATCATTAACTTGGGCCGATGGGAAACGGGCAACTACAAAAACAGTGAAGGGCTCTATCCTATAGCCCGGCGGATTATCGTCGAGCACCCCAATGCGCGCATCTGCGTCCTGGCCACTGCCGACGAATTGAATTTGCCAGCGGATTTAGCGGGCCACATAGTCCCTCTAGGCCACCCAAGCGATAGCGAACTCAACGCGTTGATGGCCAGCGCGCAGTTGGGCCTGAGTGTATCCCGATGGGAAGGCTTCAATCTCCCGCTTGCGGAAATGCAGCAATTACGCAAGCCAGTACTCGTGCTGAATATCGGTGCCCATCCCGAAGTCGTGGCTGATCGAAATCAGCTTTGCACCGATGAGCAGGAAATGAGCGACAAGGCACTGCGTGTGCTTGCGGGTGAATTATTGGCAGATGCTCAGTGGCAGGCCAATCTCGATACCTTCCAGCAGACCTTTACCTGGAAGCGCACCATCAAGGCTTATGCCGACCTCCTTGCAACCTTGAAGCCAGTAAGAGAGCTTCCGGCGCCCAAGCTGATCATCGATACCAGCGCATGCCTGCGCGACACCGCCAATACTGGGGTCGCCCGAGTTGTGCGAAGCCTTACCCGCAAACTGCAGGATCTAGGCGAACCGCTATTCGTTACGTGGGATGAAACGCTGCGCGATTATGTACTGCCCACCGAAGGCGAGTACCAGAACCTGGCGTTGTACGGCGGGCCTCAACCTCACCCGGCGCATTACGTTTTGCCACGGTCCACGCAGAGCCGCCGGCAAACCCTTTCCAGTCTGGGCGCGCGAGCACTAAGCGGTGGCTGGTTGCTGCAAAGCGAGATTGTCTTTGAACGACAGGGGCCGGCGCGCCGTGCTGCTGCACGACAACTTGGGTTGAACGTTGCCGCGATTTTCTACGACGCGATCCCGGTTACACACCCTGAATGGGTTGCCGATACTGTCATCCGTGACAATCATGCAGCCTACATGCGTGGTCTGGCAGAGGTAGATCGAGTGCTACCGATCTCGCCGGATGCAGGCAAGCAACTGCAAGCTTTCTGGGCCCGCGAAGAAATCACGCCGCATGCTCGCGTCAAGACTTGCTGGATTCCCGGGGAGTTGACCGCATCGGCCCGCGCTACAACGCCGGCTGATGCTCCGCGCTCCGGTGAAGCTCTGCGTATTCTCTGCGTATCGACTCTCGAACCCCGCAAGAACCATAAAGTGCTTCTTGAGGCAGTCTCACGTCTGGCCCGCGACTACCCTCAACTGGACTGGCAACTGGACCTGATCGGTAATCGTTATGCTGGCGCCGACTACATCGTTGACAGTGTTCGGGCAGCCAGCGCAATGGACCCGCGTATCGTCTGGCATGGTGTAGTCGATGATGCCACGCTCAATGACTATTACGCCAAAGCTCATGTCAGTGTGTATGCCTCGCTCGTTGAAGGCTACGGTATGCCTATCGTCGAGTCGCTGTGGCATGCCCGTCCCTGCATCTGCCATAACGGCGGTGTAATGGCCGAACTGGCAGCCGAAGGTGGTTGCCGCACGGTGGACATGAAAGACCCCGATGCCCTGGCTGCGCAAATTTACGCACTTGCCAATGAACCGCAGGCCTACCTGCAGCTTGCCAGCGAAGCCGTCAGCAGGCCGATTCTTACCTGGCGCAGCTACGCACGGGCGCTGTTGCGCCAACTGGCCGGCCATTCGTCGCGTTCGCTCGCCAAGCCTTTGCCGCGTCAGTGGCAACATCTGCTGATCAATCCCGAACTGCAGCTGGTGGATGATCCAGGTCAACTGGCCCTGGCCTGTCTGTTGCGCCACCAGCAACCACAATGTGCGCTGCTGCTGGGTGAGCATGCCCCATGGGTAGCCGAGCTGATCGGGGATCAGGCTCTGCGTACGTGGCAAGTGGTGGATGATGCGTCCACAGGCGATATCGTTCGCAATGGCGCAGTAAGTCGAATCGATGCTCCTGTAAACGTCGTCCTTCCGTTGTTGAGCAGTGAACTGCAGGACAACGAGGTCGCTGTCGACCTGGTCGTCTTATCGGCAGAGCACGCGAATTGCGACGTATCTATTCAAAGCTTGGCCCCTTTGCTATCCGGACAAACCACAGGCCTTCTGTTGCTAGCAGGTGCAGTCACAAGCGAGCAGGTGCAAAAAATTGGCCTGCCTTCGGAACCTGCTCTTCATCTGCCGGGCTTTAACGCCTACCAGTACCCGCTGTCGGTACAAGGGCCTGAGCAATGAAGGTCCTCGTCATCTCCAATTTTTTCCCGCCGCATGTTATCGGAGGGGCTGAAATTATTGCCCACCATCAAGCCAGAGCGCTGTGCGGGCGTGGGCATGAGGTGAGGGTGCTGGCGGGGGACAACAGTCGCGGGTTGCCAGGCTATCCAATCGAAGAGGAAGTGTTCGATGGCATGCCGGTGACACGCGTGTCGTTGACCTACCTTGACTTCGCGCCGACCGGTAACAACGTCGCACACCCTGGAGTGGAGCGCATTTTCCGACAGCTCGTGGACAAATGGCAGCCTGATGTAATTCATGCGCACCACATGGCTGGCCTGTCGTTGGGTATCCTGCAGTTGGCCCGGGCACGCGGCATCCGCATTGCATTGACCCTGCACGATCACTGGGGCTTCTGCATGAACAGCACCCGGATCACCACACAGGACGTGCTTTGCCACGACAGCACCCAATGCCACAAATGCCATTCGCACATCTACAACGGTGCGTTGCGCCTGCCGCAGCGTATGCGTCAGGACTACCTGCGCTGGCAGTTGGATGCAGTCGATCATTTCATTTCGCCAAGCCGCTACCTTGCTGACACCTACATTGCCAATGGCCTGCCTGCTGAGCGCATGAACGTGATTGCCAATGGCATTGAACTCGAACGCTTCAGCACGACTTCACCACCCGCCCCAGGCAAGAAGCTTAACGTGCTTTTTACTGGGTACATGGGTGGCCACAAAGGCGTACCCACTCTGCTCGAAGCGCTGGCACTGCTGCCGGCAGAGCGCGTACACGTCGATATGGTTGGTGATGGGCACATGCTTGAGGCATACAAGGCACAGTTAAGTGCCAGGGCGCCCGGTGTATCAGCCAAATTCTGGGGGCGTCTGCCTAACAGTCGAATTGCCGAGCGGTTTGCCCAGGCACATGTATTCGTACTGCCTTCGGTGTGCCCTGAAAACCAGCCAGTGACCATTACCGAAGCCATGGCTTGCGGGTTGGCAGTGGTAGGCTCGCGTATCGGTGGCATACCCGAGCTGGTGGACGAGGGGGTATCCGGGCAACTGTTCGAGCATGGCGATGCACAGGCTTTGGCAGATTGCTTGCGCCGCTACATCGACCACCCCGAAATGCTGGTCGCGCATGGAGAAGCCGGGCGTAAACGCATTCAGGCCTTCGCCTTCGACTTGCAGATCGACCGTATCGAGGCGTTACTGCAGGGCCCTGGTGCCAAGCGTTCCGATACGCCACAACTGATCGCCTGCCACGGCGCCCCGTCCGCCAGCACGTTCGACACCGTGCTCCAGGCGCTGTGCCCAGTGCCTGCCAACCGGCCGCAACCCGTCAGCCAGCCATGCTGCATCCCAGCCAACTGGATTAGCCCTGAGCAAGCGGATGTACTCTGGATTGCAGGTCCCACCGAGCAAGACCCAGATGCTGCGATGAAACTGATCGAGGCTTATCGCGCTTTAGGTAAACAGGTGGTGGTCGATGAGCGGCATCTGTTGGTTGCGCGTAACACCGAGTCGGCTTTGTTGGTGCGCGGTGGGGCGCAGGTGGCCCTTGGGTTGGAATACCTGCTGGACTATGCAGCCAAACCAGCCGCTGACAACGTCATCATCCAGGCTTAGCCCTAAGCTGAACAGGCTTGCCAGCCTGTTCAGCTCAAGCCTTCAGCGACCCAGCAGTTGCGCCAACCCTACGTCAAGTGGGGTTACTTGGCAGACGTCAAAAAGCTCGATCAAGCGCTGATTGTCTGCTCGCGAATGGCGTATGTCGCCAGCTCGGGGCGGCTGGTAGGAGATGTCGGGCAAGCCATCCAGCACCCTGTTTAGCGAATCCAGGATATGGTTTAACGACGTAGCCTGGTTCAAGCCCACATTAATGGCCTCATCGACCACAGCCGACGTTTCCAAGCCCTGCACAAGCAGCTGCACCAAGTCGCTGACAAAGAAAAAGTCCCGGGTTTGCTCACCATCCCCGAACACTGTAATCGGCAGCCCTTTCTGGGCGCGCTCGGCAAAAATGCTGATGACACCTGAATAGGGTGACGATGGGTCTTGACGCGGGCCATAGATGTTGAAGAAGCGGAACACAATCGGCAACAAGCCGTGCTCGCGGCGATAGAAGTCAAAATAGTATTCACTGGCCAATTTATCTGACGCATACGGCGTCAGCGGTGCTTTGGCTGTGCATTCGCTGATTGCCGCGCCGGCGCCGTTGTTGCCATAGACAGCGGCGCTGGAAGCGAACACTACGCGTTTTACACCAGCCAAACGCATGGCCTCGCATACGTTAAGCGTGCCTACAAAGTTGCTTTGGTGTGTGCGCACAGGGTCTTCGACGGAGGCCTGCACGGAGGCGACTGCCGCCAGATGAACTACAGCCCCACAGCCCTGCATGGCCTGGTGAACCAGACTGGGGTCTGCCACGTCACCTTCCAACAGCTCAAGGTTAGGGTGAGACAGCTGAAGATTACTGCGTTTGCCCGTCGAAAGGTCATCAAGCACTCGCACTGCATAGCCTTTGGCGAGCAAGGTATCAGTCAAGTGAGAGCCAATGAAGCCGGCGCCACCCGTTACCAGTATGGGCGCCGTGGGCTTAGGAATTGTAGACATGTCGAGTTCCGAGATGAATGATCAAAAAGCGTGACAGAGGCGATGCATGATACGCACAGGTGCAGAAGTGGGAAATCGCAGAATCATACGGTGCGTCTGGCGGGAAGATAGTCAACGGTGTGCTTGTTCATTGAAATTGGCGGTTTAGCATGCTCACTGGTAAAAGTCGAACGTCATATTGACGAGGGCACGCAGCGTAAAATTGGCCTCAGACCTGCCACTGAATAGAGGCCTGGTCTGCGCATGGCCCAGGCATGGATCGCAGACCGCTATGGCTTAGCCGTACACGTCAACATTCAACCGCTGCAAGTGCACACGATCTGCGATCACGGGTGTTTTGCTCAGTCTGCCATGCCGGCTTCTGCGTCATCCATCAAGGTTTTGGCTAGCGCGTTTAAATAATAGGCCGCCCATAGCAGCTTGGGATTTTCATCCATCAAACCACTGATGGTCAGCTCCTGTGCGTAACCCATCAATTCAGAGGCCTGAGTGCGGGCGTGCTCGCACGGTATGCCGGGTTCGATGCAGAACAATGGCTCTGTTTGCTGTTTGCCTTGATAGAACTTGGTTTTGATCTTTTTGCTTTCTAAACCTAAGCCTGCGGGCTCAAAAGCAGACTCAGTCGTTTACCGAGAAAACCGGTGAGGCCTCGATGAATAAAGCGGCTGAAATCACTTATAAGCGTTTCTTGCTAGGGGTAGCCCAGGTGCTAGGCAATCAGAACTGCTTAGACTGCAATTGCTGACAAGGCCAAGCCTCAAGCGGCTTGGCCCCGTTGCAGGATTACTCGAACACTTCAGCGTTAGCCAACAGCACGCCGAGTTGATCCTTGCCAGACAAGCTCGGGCTGAAATCAATCGGCCACTCGATACCGATTTCCGGATCATCCCACGCGATGCAACGCTCACTGGCAGGCGAGTAGAAATCTGTGGTCTTGTACAGGAACTCAGCGGTTTCACTCAGGGTGACAAACCCGTGTGCGAACCCTGGCGGCACCCACAGCTGATTCTTGTTTTCCGCAGAAAGCACCGCACCGACCCATTTGCCGAAAGTGGGGGAGGAGCGACGGATATCAACGGCTACGTCAAAGACCTCACCCTGGACCACGCGTACAAGCTTGCCTTGAGCATGAGGCGCGAGCTGGTAATGCAAGCCCCGAAGCACCCCTCTTGCCGATTTCGAGTGGTTATCCTGAACGAAGTCAGGCTGTAGTCCGGTGACTTCCTTGAAGACGTTAGCGTTGAAGCTCTCATAGAAAAAGCCACGCTCGTCGCCGAACACGTTCGGGGTAAACAGGAAGACTTCCGGAATTGCCAAGGATGTAGCGTGCATCAGAACACCTTTTCGTTAAGCAGATTACGCAGGTATTGGCCGTAACCGTTTTTGAGCAGAGGCTGAGCCAAACGCTCGAGCTGCTCGGCATTGATCCAGCCAGCGCGGAAGCAGATCTCTTCAGGGCAGGCAACCTTCAACCCCTGGCGGCGCTCCATAGTCGCGATGTACTGGCTAGCTTCGAGCAAGCTGTCGTGTGTGCCCGTATCCAGCCATGCGTAGCCGCGGCCCATGATTTCTACATGCAGCTGTTCTTGCTGCAGGTACAGGTTATTGAGGTCGGTAATTTCTAACTCACCGCGGGCTGAAGGCTTGAGGTCGCGCGCCAAGTTCACTACCTGGTTGTCGTAGAAGTAGAGCCCGGTAACGGCATAGCTGGATTTCGGTGAGGTCGGCTTTTCTTCAAGTGACAGTACACGGCCGGTGCCATCGAATTCAGCCACACCGTAACGCTCAGGATCATGCACATGGTATGCGAAGACGGACGCGCCAGAATCGCGCTTGTCTGCGTTGAGTAGTAGCGACTGGAAGTCATGGCCGTAGAAGATATTGTCACCCAATACTAGTGCAGATGGGTTATTACCGATGAAGTCAGCACCAATAGTGAACGCCTGCGCTAACCCATCTGGGCTCGGTTGCACTGCGTAAGTCAGGTTGATGCCCCACTGGCTACCATCACCAAGAAGCTGCTCGAAGCGCGGGGTGTCCTGAGGTGTGGAAATGATCAGGATGTCGCGAATACCAGCCAACAGTAGCGTGCCCAGCGGGTAGTAGATCATCGGTTTGTCATAAACCGGTAAGAGCTGCTTCGAAACGGAGAGCGTTGCAGGGTGCAGACGCGTTCCGGAACCACCAGCCAGAATGATCCCTTTACGATTGGTTACGTTCATTTATTAAGAGCTTCCATGAGCATACGAGTAACGCCGCTTTGCCACTCAGGCAGATGCAGCTTGAAGGAGGTGCGAAGTTTGGTTGTATCTAAGCGGGAATTCAATGGGCGACTTGCCGGAGTAGGGTAATCGGTAGTAGCGATTGGATTTACCGCTTGGACCTCAAGTTTCTCGCCATGATCCCTAGCAAACTGAATAACATAGCATGCGTATGCGTGCCATGTCGTTTCACCCGTAGGTGCCAGGTGGTAGATACCGCTCAACTCAGGTTTAACCCATGCTTGTTGCAGAGCAGCGACAGCGACATCTGCAAGCAGATCGGCGCCAGTGGGAACGCCTACCTGGTCAGCGATGACGTTTAGTACAGATCGGTCCCGTGAAAGCCTAAGCATGGTCTTGGCGAAATTGTTGCCCCGAGCGGCGTATACCCAGCTAGTGCGGAATATCAGATGCTTGCAGCCCGATGCCTGGATCAGCTGTTCACCCTTAAGCTTGGTGGCGCCGTAGTAGTTCACGGGTGCGATGCTGTCGGTTTCCTTCCAAGGAGTGGAACCTGTCCCGTCAAACACGTAGTCGGTGGAGTAATGAACCAGCCACGCATCAAGGCGTTTGGCTTCATCGGCGATTACCTTGCTAGCCAGCGCATTTACGACGTGCGCCGTATCACGATCACTCTCAGCTTTATCCACCGCTGTGTAGGCCGCTGCATTGAAAATTACGTCAGGGGCCACTGCTTGGATGGCATCGCGCAACCCGTCTAGGTCTGATAAGTCACCTGCTAAGTCGCCGTAAGGTGTGTTTGCAAGGTGTCTATCAAGCGCCACCACCTCTCCGAGGACGCTGAGCGCACGCTGAAGCTCCCAGCCGACTTGGCCGTTTTTTCCGAGTAACAGGATCTTCATGCTTGGCCTGTGCGTGTGGCGTAGTTATTGTCAATCCACTGCTGGTAGCTGCCGCTTTTAACGTGCGCAACCCATTCGGGGTTGTCCAAATACCATTGCACAGTCTTGCGGATGCCCGATTCGAAGGTTTCTTCCGGTACCCAGCCCAGTTCGCGCTGGATCTTGCTGGCGTCGATGGCGTAACGCACATCATGGCCTGGACGATCTTGAACGTAGGTCAGCAGGTCGGCATGAGGTCGGAATTTGGAGTCAGGACGCAGTTGATCGAGCAGGGAGCAGACGGTCTGCACAACCTCAATGTTCTGCTTTTCGTTATGGCCGCCGATGTTGTAGGTTTCGCCTACCTCGCCCTCGGTTACCACTTTATAGAGTGCACGGGCGTGATCTTCGACATAGAGCCAGTCACGGATTTGATCGCCTTTGCCGTAAATAGGTAGTGGCTTGCCCTCCAGCGCGTTAAGAATCACGAGCGGAATCAGCTTCTCGGGAAAATGAAACGGTCCATAGTTGTTCGAACAGTTCGTCACTAAGGTGGGCAAACCGTAAGTTCGTGCCCAGGCCCTTACCAAGTGATCGGAACTAGCCTTGCTGGCCGAATAGGGAGAGCTTGGTTGGTAAGGAGTGGTCTCTGTGAACAGATCCTCAGGACCTTCCAAGTCACCGTAGACTTCATCAGTCGAGATGTGGTGGAAACGAAAGGATGTTCTTCGATTCGGATCCAGCGACATCCAGTAGGCCCGAGCAGCTTCGAGCAGAGTGTATGTTCCGATGATGTTGGTCTGAATGAACTCAGACGGTCCGGAGATAGAACGGTCAACGTGAGACTCTGCAGCTAAGTGCATCACTGCGTCCGGTTGATGCTCGCTAAACACGCGGTCCAGAGCGGCCCTGTCACAGATATCAACGTGTTCAAATGCATAGCGTGAATTTTGTTGGATTGACTGAAGTGATTCAAGATTGCCTGCATAAGTAAGCTTATCAACGTTGATAACGTAGTCGCTTGTGCAGGATACAATGTGGCGAATGACGGCTGAGCCGATGAAACCTGCGCCACCGGTTACTAGTATTTTCATTAAATGTCTCCTGGCTTTAAATGTATAAATTTATATCTAGTACAGTAACTGCAATGAATTTTTGCACTATGTATAAAGCTTACTCGATAAGCAAGTAATTATCTATATCGATTTTACAGCTGCTACTCCAATACTTGTATTTTTCGCAGCCCCGCTGTATGTAAGTTCTTGAGGGCTAGGGCGAAGCTTGTTGGTAGCTTATGAGTGTGGATATCGGTCATTAAGATTCGTTCTACGACATATATAAGATCTGGCTGAATTGCTATCGCTAATTGAGAGCGATAGATGGATATTTGCCCTAAGGATTAAACTGCTCACCACGCCAAGCCAGGTAGATTCTTTCCTTGAATTGTTGAAGCGTGTCGTCATTAACTATGACTTTATCATTGGGTCGTATATCAATGCCTCGCTCAGACACATGCGAATGGACGGGAACTGCATTAGAGCGTTTAATATGCCAGATCTCTCCGCCATGGTCACGGATAAATTTAGCTTCATTCTCAAAACGAATATCCTTAATGATTAAGGTGTCAGCATCCGAAGGATATGCGGGAATTTGAGGCGTTATTGTTGGTAGATTAGATCTGATAGATCTCCAGTTCGTCAGTGAAGATTCAGTTAGGTTTTTTAAAAGATCAATCGCCTGACTTGGGGCGATATTCCATATCGGGTCAGGGTAATTAAATAAATCCGCCTTACTGAGCTGATCTTTGCTAAATTGGAAAAAAACGTGGCACGCAAGCTTGAACTCAGATACTACATCTTTTGGATCAACCACCAGCTCTAATGGCTGATAATCATGCTTGAGAATGACTCGATGGGCACGCATCAGCCAAAAGTCGGGATTGAACGTGCGCATCCATTCAGTGCCTACCATCTGGAATAACTGACGAGGAGATTTTCTCCAGTGCTGGATTGGTGTTTCTTTGAGGGAGTCACACCAAGTTTCCTCATTGCTCAAGCCAAAAATTATCTGGCACCCTAGTTTAAGGGGGTCGGCTAAAGCGAAAGATGCAACCTTCGGCATTTCCTGCAAATAAGCGGCTGCCGTATCTTTTCCAGATCTTGCAATTCCAGCGAGGCCAATAAGTCTACTCATTATGACCTCTGTCTAGCTGAGTATATGGCAAGCTACGAATTTCATAAAAATTAATCATGGTTCATGTCGCTGTAAGATTACAGAGTTATTCCGAATATCGACTAGCTCAGCTTTGAGTTTGGATATTTCCCCTTCTAAGTGCTGAATGTAATCTTGGACATTTTTGTCTGATTTAGACACTTTGTCCTCGCTCAGTGAGGACTGCGGCCTGTTACCGATCAACGTACCGTGCAGACGTTTGTTTTCAGCTACAGCTTGAATATCGCCAACTACTTGCCTTGGGCCAAGCGAGTTGCATTGGCTATCTTTCTTTCTGATTACGCACATCGAATTTATGAATTCGATCGAGTGTATTTTAGATAGTAGTTCTTCTTTGTTTTCAGTGAAGCTCCCAATAAATTCTTTTAAGTGGTCACATCGGGTGTCGCTCGTCCCCCAGTGTTCAAAATTAACTATATCGGAGAGTGATTTAAAGAAGTTCATTGAAGAGAATTCATGATTCAGCCCTCCAGAGAATTCAGCCCAGTAACTGCAGTGTAGGTCTTCAGCGACATATATGCCATCATTGCTGAGGATTGGGAAAAGCCTCAAAAAAGTCTGTATGATATCTGGGCTTGTGTGAGATCCATCATCGATAATTATGTTATATTGTTCAGATAATTTGCCGATTTCTGTACATGCTTCAAAAGAGTTGATATCGCCAACTACCATTTTTATACGGCTATCGCTGAATTGTAACGAACCGCACTTAGGGTTAATGTCGCAGCCAGCAATCAGAGAGGCATTAAAAAAGAATTTTGCCCAGATCTCCAGAGAACCGCCGTTTTGAACACCAATTTCGAGAACATTGACTGGTCGGCTGCGTAAAGGTGCGAAAAGTTGGTCATATTTTTCCAAGTATAGGCTCCACTTGTCGGAGCTGAGACCTGAATGCTGCGCGTATAACTCTGATAGGCTAGGTACAGATGTCATATGTACTTCCTCAGAAACTGGTCTTACGCTGATGTAAGACCAGTATCACATGTGGTTACGATAAATTCAGTGCGTCATAAGATCGAGCACAATTAAGATTATCTGAATAAGCGAAGAAATTCTTGACAGCTGTATTATGTCTCAGATGCTCATCCACTTTAATCGCTTTCATCACCGCATCCAGCGAAAGGGCTTGGACCCCAGGTTGGATTTTTTTGAAAAGTGGCGTTGGGGTATAGTGCCCACTGATAAACTTGGCAGGCATATAAAAAATTGGGCTGCGCTCTTTATGATAAGCAAAATCATAACCGACGGAACTGTAATCCGTGATCAAATATTGAGAGGTATTGAAGATTTTGTTGAATGAGGCTTGGTCGTTATTGTTTACGAACCGAATATTTGGTGTCTTTGATCGAAGTATTGCTGCTAGAATCTCTGAATGCTTCGATGGAATTGAGTTGTGAATGAAATAATAAATGTTCATCGCTGGATGCTCCTTGTTGATGCGCACAACCAGCTCAGTAATAGCGTGAACATACTCAGAATCTAGGAAATCTGCAAGAGTTGCGTGCAGTAGGCTTCGGCGCCATGTGAAAAACAAGATCAGAGCATTCGCGTCTAATTTGGCGTCATTTGCCCATTTGTCCATGCGTGGATAACCAGTTAGCAGTACGTTAGTATGGCCCAGTTTTATGAAATTAGATTGTTCATATTGGGAGCACGCTAGCACGCTGTCCGCAGAGTTCCCATTGAATGCTGCGATCTCGTAAGAGTTTTTATCCCCCGCAGAAATGCCATGCCACATAAGATGCAGTTTGTATTTCAGTGCTGTCACGTGGATGTCTTTAAGTATAGACGCCATCACTGCCGGATAGCCAAAAGAGCAAAATATGTTTTTAGCTTCTAGTAAAACTTCTCGATGTCTATTAGATCCAAATTCGATCATCCGGCTTCTAATTGCTGGATCTTTTTCGTTGGATATTACAGATTTGGAGGTTATATATAAGCTATTAGGGTTTCTTTTTGATGCGTATTTAAATGCTTCATAAGCATTGTCACAAGCTAAGCCAGATCTTTCCGCATACAAGTTATATTTAGGTTTAAATTTTGATTTGATAATTTGACCAAAAAGTTTTTTGTCTTCTTCAGAGTAATTTTCGGAGAGAAGTATCGCAGGAATGGCTTTTTCGAGAGTTGCAAGATAAAGCGTATTATTTTCGATTCGGGGATATAGACCCAGGTCGCGATGCTTCATGAAGTTATGGCATGGGAGAGAGCCATGTATGTATTCAATTCGCAACGCTTCACGATGTTTGCTTTGGTTCGCTGTAAAGCTGAAGTTCGCTCCGTTCTTCATGAGCGATGAACTAAAGCTGAAGACGTACATATGCAACGAGCGTTGCTCGTAATTTTTTGCAGTCTCTGCGAATTTTCTGTCCAGCTTAGATAGCTGACTTTCAACAATTTTTATTAGTTGGCCTTCAGTTGAGATAAGTAGATCAATCGATTCATGCTTATGTGCGCTGACGGCAATCATATAGACGGTGTTATCCTGCAATTCGCAGTCTACGATTTTCAATCTGCTGGATTGTTTGCATGGCTCAGGAGTTTTGCACGGTACAGTACTAACGAGTTTTTCTGATTGAATCTCGAAAGGGAATTCTTTAGCTTTAAACATGCCGTTGAGTACGCCTGCTTTTTTCGCAGTGTATTTGCCAAGCATGCTTTTTTTGATGAAAAGAGCTTTATTAAGTACATCCTCAGGCTCTAACGCCGCCGGGTTCAGTCCGACCCTGGATTTATACATCGATTTTGGAGGATGGCCATTAGCTTCGAGCAGCCTAGACATGCCCATTTCATAATTTCGGATAATGTCAACTTTATGCTCTTCGCTCTTGACTGAATAAATAAAGTTTTTCCAGTAGTCAGAGTTGAAAATGCGGCGCGTGATTGTAAAGAAGTAGCTCTGAATGTGAGGCGAGTACAGCGAGTTCCCATTTGAGGTTGTGTTGCGGAAACCGAAGTTATTCACAGTAATTCCGTAGAAGTCTGGGTTGCCATCTGCTTTCCTTGAGGCGAAAAAGGATTGCAGGTCGCCACAAGGACCAACGATGGAATCATTACAGACTAAAATCTCTTGTGCACTTCTGAGTAGACCTGATTTTTCGGCATAAGCAAACGCTCTTTTATAGGACCCGAAATCGTATTCGAGGTGGCGTTCGAACTCGGCATAGCATACCAGATGCTTGATTTTCTCAAACTGTTCCTCATCTACCCCGCAGTCTCCTACCAAGATAATGCAGTCAGTTACAGCTCTGACTTTTTCGAGTAGATAAACTGTTTCTTCAGAAAAGCCTCCGTCTGAGCTATAGCAGGCAAATAAACATATTCGCTTTACAGGTGACGTAATATTTTTGGTGAATTCGTATTTCAGATATTTTGTTCTGGGATGAGCTACGCCTTGGCTGCGTCCCTCGAGGCGGCCATGCTGCTCGTAATGAAGAAGAGCAGGAATGTTTGACTCAAGAACATCCTGATAAGATGCCAAGTATACAGTCGGATTGAAGTATTTCGATGGAAAGCGAGCCCCGTCTCCGCACTCAAGATAATCAATTGCTGCCTGAATTCGACAGGTTGTACCTATGTTGTAAAGGCTTGAATAGTATAGGTGATCAAAATATGTAGATGACCAGATTAACTCACTGCTATGGGTGAAGATTGTTCGGTGCTCGCTTCGACCCTTTGCCTCGTAGTGAACTAGGGGGTTTAACTGGACTTTCGCAACATCGCTATATGTTTCTAGATATAACTTAGTGCTAAAGTATGCCGATGGAGCCTTACCCTCTCGCCATCCGTATTTGGTGTAGTGTCTTGCATAATCTATGTCAAGGTTTCGAATATCGTCGTAACTGGTTTTATACCAGTATTCATCAAAGAGTTTTGACCGCCTAACTATTTCTACCAGCGCATTTTCTAGTTCTTCTGTGGTCATTAATGGCTTGGTTTTCAATCTTTGAGCAGTCTCGAGCTTATTCCCATCAGTAGAAGTTTTGGTGATGGCCGAAGTGTTAGGCGATCTTCTTGCGATTGATTGAGTTTTTTTCATTTCTGTGTGGTATCAATATGGATAGATGAGTTGAAAATAGTCTTCGGCGGATTTTTATTCGGGTTCGGCACGGGCAGATAATTCTAGTTTTTCGTTTTTCATTGCCGGGTCTAAGATGCTGGCTGTTCTGCGATTGATATTAGTAAAGGGAATGAGAAGGCCGCCGTATGGGCCGCTGAGATAGTCATGGCTCAATGCTGGATGATAGTGAGGATCTACCGGGTTACATAAAGTCCACTTTTCCCTAAAATTAATTTGCTCTCTTCTCGCTCTAGCAGCTTTGGAGGGGGTCAAGTCTTTACCCCGGCTCGCTGACTCTGCGTGAATCAGTTGTGCAGATGCGGTCCATATTAGATGCAGACCCTGCTGCTGGATTTTTAAGCACAGGTCCACATCATTGAAAGCTACAGGGAAAAGGCATTCATCCAAGCCAGCAACCTCTTCGAACACAGATTTGCGCGTCAGGATACAAGCCGCAGTGATCGCACTTTGTCTGCGTGTTAGTTGATTAAGAGCCATGTAGCCCGGATCTCGATCTGTCAGAGTGTTTCCACTGTGGGCAGCAAGGCCATTGATCCCCACTACAACCCCGCCATGCTGAACCATACGATTTGGCCATAGTAACTTGGCGCCGACAGCACCCACACCCGGCCGCAGCAGTTGCGCTACCATCTCACTCAGCCAACTACTATCAATAACTTCTATGTCATTATTGATCAACCCTATAATATCACCTTTGGCCAAGTCGACCGCGCGGTTGTTGATTGTTGAATAGTTGAAAGGGAAAGGGTGTCGCAGCACCCTGACACCTTGTGAATCTAAGGTCGCTAAATAGTCCAAGGTCTTTGGGTCGGTAGATTGGTTGTCAACTACAATTATTTCCAAGTTTGCATAGTCGGTCTCCGTGAGTAATCCTTCTATACAGGTAGATAGCAGCTCGTATTGGTCACGCGTTGGGACAATTAGGCTCACCTTCGGTAGTCGATCCGGTAGCGTCCAATGAGCTCGCAGTAGAGATGGGTATTCTGGATTCACGCTGATCTTGCTACCGGGCGCTAATTGAGCACACAGCCAAGCAATGGCTTGTTCACGCTCAGGGCATCGTTCAGCCTGTTCCGGGCTCGAGGCGGCTTGGTAAGAGCGGTGATAAAGCACGCGTGGTAGATGGGTGACACTTGAAGCGTTACGCTGTGTCGCTAGCGCGATGGCGGCTGTAAACTTATGCCAGCTGCAAATCTCTGTTTCTGTAGCTTTGTCTAGCAGCATCAATGCCTGCCGGACGATTGAAGCGCCAAAGATGGCGCCGGCGGTGAATATATCTGCGCCTATGAATAGGTCGATGTCCCACACCGGTTTTAGCCAAGGTAGAGTGCGTTCGTTATTAGGTCCATCTCTATCACAGTCGGCATATGCCCAGGCAACCTCTTCATCAAGCAGCGCGCTCAGGTGCTCGAGCGCAGATGCTGCCACCCGATCTCCAGCGTGAATTGGAATTATCCGATCACAACCAGATGCAATAAGTTTTTCAAGCGCTGGACCTAAATCCTTCGCTATTGCGCATACCAGATTGTGTGGAGGTTCGTTGTTGTTCTTCAAGCTTGAAAGCGTGCGCTGCTCCAGCTCAACATCACCCTCGCTAATCAACAACACCCCTAGTCTACCTGATAGTGGTACGACATCATTTGCGTCAAGCCGCTGGAAGGTATCAAACCATTTAGAGTAACTGTGCCATCCAGCACTTTTGGGCAGGTGAATAGTTTGTTCTTTGGCGACGTCATTCAAAAGCGCTAATGTGGCTGCATCTGGCGCTATTGCCAACTGTCTGACTAGCCCTTCGATACCTTCCAACCAGCAACACAGTCGGATTGGGCTGCCTATCAGTGATCGTCCACGATCATCGACAACCTCCAGCTCATGAACCTTACCATCGGCCATTTCCCAAGGCAGATCGATGGTGAGCCCGTGATCGCTGGTCCCTCGGTAGGCCACTGCTTGGTTAGGCTGATTACATATATATCGGCCTATCAGACGCTCGCCCTCACGCACTGTCACTTCAACATGGCGATTCGGGGCTTTCGTGTCCCAACACCAGCCTCCTATACGCAAGCCACCAGTGTGCCAAACCTGAGACGATATCCCTACGCTGTCCTCACCACTAGGGACCGGCAGTGTGAGTTGCCCGTCCAATACGAATTTTTGATTAGCGATTTGGGCGGTAATCAACCGTGCTTCATCAAGCCAGCGTTGGCGTAATTGCACCGTGAAACCGTGAAACTGGTCGCCTCCCGGCGCAGTCGGCTCGTATTGGTCAGCACGCACCAGTGCCACGCTTGCCCCATCAATGAACACCTCCACTACCGGGCGGTGTTCTTGCTGCGTGTTGTCCATCGCCCAGCCGTGAAGCACATCGCCTTGAAGACCGAGTATGGCCCCGCTGAAGTGAGGTTGAATGGCGGACACTTCCGTCTGCGGTTGTTCCATAACGTGTTCGGTCATTGGGCCAGGCTCAAGGTAAAAGGCAAATAGTTAAGGTCGATGGCCGCATTGTCGCTTCTCAGCGGGTTAGGGCGGGCGAACAGTGGTACGCCAAGTTGGGTCGCCAAGCCATGCGCCATCCAGGTACTGCCAGAATTCTTTGTCAAGCTCAGCACACCCTCACAGCCAGCGGCTTGGGCACGCTCGGCCAGACTGAAGCCTTCCACTTCTGGTAAGAGATTGACACTACCGGTGGCCTGCAACTGATTCAGCCAAGGACTATCGGTGTGCGCAAGCAAACGGATGGGTAGCCCGGCCTGGCTGATGTGACGAGCGGCATCCAGCCAGTCAATGGCAGTTTTCCGATCGCGCAGGCTGTCACCGATCATCAGCGACTGGGGCGCATGCGTGGGAGCCTCGTTATCAACCAGATTTGCTTCGACCATTAACTTGGCGTTCGGCAGCGCGTCGCTATAGATGGGCTTCAGCACAGGCCACGGCACCACGACGCTTATAGCCTCACGGGCAAACCGTTGCCAGTCGTAATCGTCCTGTTGGTCGAGCAAGCGGTCATCACGGCACTGAATGCTATAAGGAATGTCCAGCATTGCCGGTAGATCACATAGGCCCACCGGGCACCGCGCCAAATGCTCATACGCGATTGACTGCAACGGTAGATTGCGCAGGCATCCGACCAAGCGAGTGAAATCGTTCGGCAGCTCAAATTCAAGGTTCAGCGGTAGAGGGCTCAATGGAGCGGTCAACAACACCCAGGTGCTGTGGCTGCTCTGGTGATAACTCAAGCTGAAGTCCGCCTCTGGCATGGAGCCATCGTGAATACGGAGCGTACGTTCCGTATCCTTTTGCCAGCCTGCATTTCGCTGAACCGCCGGCTTACGCGCCACGTGCTCAAGACGAGCTTGCTGCAGGGCTTGGCGTGCAGGTTTGATGGGGTCGCGCAGGCAAAATGCTTTATAGCGCGCCGACGCGTGGGGATAGCGTTTGCGCAGTGTGGCGTTGTTCATCGCCACGCGCAGTACCTTCTCGGCACCGAATGAAATACCACCCTGGTGCGCCACAAACACATTGGGCGCGCCCATATGGCGCCAACCGTGACCACGGGCGCGCAGGCACCAGTCGGTTTCTTCACCATAGCCGCGGGCCAGGTGCACCTCATCGAGGTAGCCCACCTCGTCAAGTGCTGCCCGCTTGATATACAGGCAAAAGCCGCAGCCCGTCTCGATTTCCACCGGTGGGCTGGCGACTTGGCGGGCCAGTTCATCCAGTTCGGCCTGGGCCTTGGCGCTGGGCATGTCGTGGCAAATCTGGCTGCGTGGGAAGCTCATCAACTCGCCGTTGTTGGTAAACGGCGTGACCGATGCAATGCGTTCGTCGCTATAGGCCACTTCACGCAAGCGATCCAGCCAGGCACCGTGCACGCGGGTATCGGCGTTTAGCCACACCACGTCCTTGTTTGGGCTCAGGGCCATAGCGCGGTTCATCGTGCGGATGAACCCAAGGTTTACAGCGTTTTGAATCAGCGTAATCTTCCCTTTAGCAGCCAGCACTTTGAGCGCCTTGGCCAGCGCGGGGACGGGTGTCTTATCTTCGATGACCACTAGGCGATGCGCAGTGCGATTCAGTTTACGGGCGTCCAGCGCGCTGTTGATGCACTCCAGTGTTTCTTCAAGGCCGTTATAGACCGGGATCAGCACATCCACCGGGTTGTTTCCGCCACCACCCGCACTGGCGGGTGGGATGAAGACTGGCATGGCGTAAACCGGGCTGCCGAGTAGGGGGGTGCCATTGGCGAATTGCAGAGTAACTGCAGGCGTAGGGTTGGGGACGCTCACCCGTACCCCGCCATGGCTTGCTGGCAAGCCTGCTGCGCTGAGCAGCGGATGGCTGACGCTTGCGGTCGCGTTGATGCGCCCGCCATTGGCTTCAATTTGAATAGAGACCGGCACTTGCAGGTTGTGCAGATCGACTGCCCAGCCCTGGATTTCCTTATGGTCAGGCAGATAGCGCACAACCCCGACAGTACCGAGCGCATCGCTTTGTGCGGCAAGCAACTTCAGCACAACCGCCAGCTCTTTCCCTGTATGGATATCGGGCAGGTGAGCCAGAATCATCCGACGCAAGTCCGCAGGTGACTCCGAAAGGCTGCGGGCCTCCCACAGGGTCAGGCGCAGGCCAAGGTCATTAGGCTGAAGTTTCCAGGCATTGGTCAGGTAGCGCGTGGCCAATGAGGGTTGGCCTTGCGCCAGCAGGCTACGTCCCACCAGGGCGTGGATATCTGCCCGATCCGGCAGTGCCTTGGCGGCTTCGGCAAAAAATAAAAAAGCCAGCTTGGGGGTCTGCGGCAAGGCCGCGATGCCTTTCCATACGAGTGCTTCGGCCCGGTACTCGGGTATCTGCAACGCACGTTCGAGTGCAGTTGCCGCCGCGTCGTGCTCGTTGGCCTGACGGTGGCGGTGGAAGATATCCATGAGCGTTTCTCGCCCATGGTCGAGTTGTCTGGACATAAGCTTGGCTTGGCTACAAAAAATAAAAAGAAGGGCGACTCGAAAGCCGCCCCCTTTGGCATACGCCCGGCCTTGCGGCCGGGTGTACGTTTCGCTACGACAGGGCTAGTTACACCTGGCCGTGCAGTACAACGACGTTGTCGATGTGTGCAACAGCTTCGTTGGAACCAACGATGCCCAGGGCGACGTCTGCTTGCGAAGCACCGGCTTCGATCTGAGCAGCCCAGAAGGCCTTGCCAGCGTCATCGGCGCTGCGGTTCAGCGAGGACTGGTACAGCGACTCGATGAAGTCGGCGTTGGCTTTGGAAGCTGCTTCAGTCGAACCGACGATTGCCTGAGCAACTTCGGCACGGCTGGCGCCGTTGTACAGCTGCGATACCCAGTCCTGCAGGCCAACTTCGTCGGCGTTGCGGCCCAAGGCAGCGGCGTACAGGCTTTCAACGAAGGTGCCGTTGGAGGCATCCAGAGCCTGAGCTTCGGCCGAAACCGAAATTGCAGCAGCTACTTCGGCAAGGGTGCCGCCGTTAGCCAGCAGCGAGGTCCAGCCTTCAGCGCCAGTGTCACCGTCGGTGCCACGGCCCAGCAGCGCCTGGTACAGCTCGTTGACGTCAGCAGCGTTATTGCCACCGGCGAACTCGTTGGAGTTCAGGAAGGTGTTGGCAACGTCGGTCAGCGAAGTACCGTTGTTGACGGCAGCGGTGAAGAACTTGGCGCCATCGACGTCAGCATCACGACCCAGAACACCTTGGTACAGGCGCAGAGCAGCTGCTTCTGCTTCGTTGTGTGCCAGGGCGATGGATTGCTCTGCGCCGTCAGCGTCAACGAACTTCAGGAACTCAGCGTCTTTGATCGCGGCAGTTTGGTTGCCGGTCAGGTTGACGTTGAAGTTGTTGCCAACGGTCAGTTCGTAGTCATCACGAGTACCGTCCAGCTGTACCACGTCGTAGCCAGCACCGGCGTTGACGATGTCAGCGTGGTCGCTGCCGCTCAGGATGATGGTGTCATCGCCCGAACCGGTGGTGACGTTGTTGTTGCCGTTGCCAGCGATTACAACGTTGTTGCCGTTGCCGGTCACGATGGTGTCGTTGCCGTCACCGCCGTCGATCAGGGTGTTCTGGTCGCCTTTAACGGTGATTACGTCGTCGCCGTTACCGGTAGCAACTACCAGTTGAATACCCGAGGTATCAACAGCAGGGGCTACGGCAGCTGCCAGAGTTTGTACGTCGCCAGCCGCGGCAGCTTGACCTTGCAGGTCAACAACCAGGTTAGCGTCGCTCTGCAGCACGTAAGCGCTTACGCCAGCGGCTTCGGCAGCAGCCAGGTCGACAACAACTTGGTCGCCTTGCTCGCCTTCGACTTCGCCAACAACGATGTCAGCTTGGCCGGAAGTTGGCAGCTGAACGGCGTTGCCTTCGATGCCAGCGATGTTGACGTTTTCGACTTTGTCCAGGTTCAGCAGGCTGTTGATGGCAGCGATGGTGGAATCGGACAGGTTGGCGCTATCGGCGTTCAGGGTGTCTTGCAGAGCGCTGCTCGACTGAGGGCTATCGTATTGCATGATGTATTCCTGTTACTTCAGGCCATGTGGCCCGCTGCAATAGTATTCTGCTGTGACGCAGAGTTTTCCCACGGAGACTTAAGGCGGGCAGCGTTCATCTTCGTTACGGGTGTTAGGGCAAGGTGCAAGGCCACCAGCGGCTCGTTGCCGGTGGGGCCGTGCATCATCTGATTCGCGACCAGGCGTTGTGGTTCCGTGTTTTTGAAAACAACAAGGCCGGTTAATTCGTAATGCTTGCGCAGAGGGCCTACCAGACTGAAACCGACACAGATTAGCGGTAGTCCCTGGCCACGGGCACCGACTGTGGTGCCTGTCGAGACGTTGCGGCATGGGCCGGAGCCGGCCACCATGCAGGTATAAAGAAGGTCGACACCCACTGGCTTCTCAGCCCAGTCGATGGCGAAGGAATCGATGAACTCATCAGCACCAGGTTCGCCCACCCAGCCTTCGCTGGACACCACTTCACCGCTCTGGCTCAGGTGAGCGGTCAGAGTGATGGGCAGTGGCTGGGTGCTGGCTGCAATGGCCTGCGACGGGTCGGTGCTGGCCACGACGGCAAAGGTGCGCATGATGGCAGGGGAAGTATCGATTCGGTCGATTCGCAGGTCTACAGGTTCAATTACCTCATCGAACATGTGGTACTCAGTGATCAACACGGTCGTTACACCGCCTTTGACGCGCGCAACAATAGTGTCACCAAGCTTCGTTAGCATGTTTTTGCTAACGCCCTCGGCAGGAAAGAAATCAATAGATCCTTTGCCAAGGGGGGCCTGTTGCAGCGCAATGCAGACAGGCTTGTCTGCCGGCGGCTGCGAGGCGTACCTGAAGATGTACATCCCTGGTTCGAGCAGGGTGACCCGTGAGCTGATTTTCAGGCCGTCAAGGGTCTGCGAAGGCATAGACATGGCGTTGTTAAGCTCCTTTTAAGCAGTATCACTGGTAGCTAACTTGCTCAGACCCGTGCATACACTAACCGGCCATTGAAGGCTCCTTGCGAGTGGCGAAGATGCCGCCCGCCGCCGGGGATGTCAATAATGAAATCTAAAAAAATTTTCATATCTAGAGGGAACTTAGCTATATGCCGCGAGTTCGGGCTGGCCGTTTTTTGTATAACCTAGTATTCCAGTAGGAGGAATGGATCCAAAAAAAAGATGAATAAAATCAGTATGTTGCGTGTGTAAAACCTTTGATTTTCAGAAAATGCTGGTTTTATGGCGTCATTTTTTCTGGGCCACAAGCTCTACGCCATTGGTCGCTTGGCTGCCTGTTTGCTAATGCACTGCTACTTACTCAGCGTAAATTTCGTGAAATCTAACGGTTCGTCGCTGAACAAAGTGGTCGAAGGAGTAATCTGACACGCTGCCCCCCTTGGCGGGTGTTACACTGCCCGCCGCTTTCGCCACTCTTCAGTATGGACACCATGAGTTATCAATCCGACAACAATCTGCAAGCCGCCCTCAGAGCCTGCAAAAGCAGCTTCCTTTCGGTAGGGTTTTTCAGCTTCTTCGTCAACGCACTCATGCTGGTGCCTACCTTCTTCATGATTCAGGTCTCCGGCCGCGTGGTGCCGTCGAGTAGCACTTCAACGCTTCTTATGTTGACGTTGATCATGACCGTGCTGATCGTAACCATGGGTGCCTTGGAATGGGTCCGCTCTCGGATCATGGTGCGTATCAGCAACCGCCTGGATATCATGCTAAGCCGAGACGTGTACCGCGCCAGCTTCAAGCGCGCACTTTCAAGCGGCGGAGGCGATGCCACGGCCCAGTCCCTAAGCGATCTCACCTCGCTGCGGCAATTCTTCACCGGGCCTGGCCTCTTCGCGTTTTTCGATGCGCCGTGGTTTCCGATCTACACCATCGTGATGTTCTTGTTTCATCCTTGGTTTGGCTGGATGACGCTGTTCTGTGGGGCGGTGCTTGCGGTGTTGGCAGTCGTCAACCATCGCGTCACCGGCAGCGCACTTGCAGAGGCTAACAAGGAGAACGTCGCGTCGAACGTCGTGACCACCAAAACCCTGCGCAATGCCGAAGTCATCGAATCGATGGGCATGCTCGATACCCTGATGAATCGCTGGGCACGTCGTCAGCGCAACATCATGCTTTTGCAGTCCAATGCCAGTGACAAGGGCGGGGTGGTCAGCTCTACCTCCAAGACGTTCCGCATTTGGTCGCAGTCGATCATGTTGGCAATCGGCGCGTACCTGGTTGTAACTCACCAGATCAACCCCGGTTTGCTGATGGCAGGCTCCCTGTTGCTGGGCCGCGCGCTGTCGCCCATCGACCAGATGATCAGCAGCTGGAAAGGCTTCGTCGCCGCAAAGGTGCAATACGACCGCCTCAGCAAAGTCATGGATGACCTGAAAAACGAACCTGAGCGCATGCCGCTTCCTGCTCCGGAAGGTCACATCCAGGTCGAAAACCTCATCGTGGCCCCGCCCGGCGCCAAGGCTCCGGTCATCCGCAGCATCAGCTTCGTAGCGCCCGCCGGCTCCATCGTCGGTATCGTCGGCCCAAGTGCCGCCGGTAAATCCACACTGGTGCGTGCCCTGATGGGCATCTGGCCCCCTCAGCACGGCGTGGTCCGCCTCGATGGCGCCGACATCGCCAGCTGGGATAAGCATGCCTTGGGCCCTCACGTCGGCTACCTGCCGCAAGACATCGAGTTGTTCGAAGGCAGCATCAGCGAAAACATTGCCCGCTTCGACAAAGTCGACCCGGGGAAGGTGGTGGAAGCTGCCCAGATGGCCGGCGTGCACGAGATGATCCTCATGCTGCCCGACGGTTACGACACGGTCATTGGCAGCGATGGCGTCAACCTGTCCGGTGGCCAGCGTCAGCGCATTGGCTTGGCCCGTGCCATTTATGGCAACCCGCGCCTGATCGTGCTGGATGAGCCCAACTCTAATCTCGACGATGTTGGTGAGCGTGCCCTGGGCGTCGCCTTGCAGAAACTCAAGGAAACCGGTGCCACGGTGTTCATCGTGTCCCACCGCCCCAACATCCTTACCCGCCTGGACCGTATCCTGGTCATGGCAGGGGGCACCATCTCGCTGTACGGCGAACGTGATCGCGTCATTGCCGAGCTGGCCGCCCAGCAGGCCAAGGCGCAGCAGCGGGTCGCTCAGCCCGCTGCTGCCCAGCCCCCAGCCGCCCCACCGGCTGCACCTAACGCAGCGCCGCCTGCGGCCCCGGCAGCTTCGCCTGCCGCCACCACCAGCCCCGGCGTTTGAAAGGATTTGTAGATGAGCAGTAAAGCGATTACCGAGTTCGATCACAATTTCGACGACATGCCCACGTCCGACCGCGGCATTCGCCGCATTGGCCTGACTATTGTCTTCGTTACATTCGGCATTTTTGGCAGCTGGGCGGCATTCGCTCCGCTTAGCAACGCCGTGCACGGTTCCGGTGTGGTCACCGTGCAGAACTACCGCAAGACCGTGCAGCACCTTGAGGGCGGCATCGTCAAGGAACTGCTGGCCCGTGACGGCGACCTGGTCAAGAAGGGCGACCCGCTGATCGTGCTGGACGAGTCCCAGCTCAGCGCCGAATACGAGTCCACCCGCAACCAACTGATCGTGGCGCGCTATAAAGAAGCACGCTTGCGGGCAGAGCGCGACGGGCTGAACGAGATCCCACCGGTCAAGATGGACGGCACCGATTCGGTCCGTGCTCAGGAGGCCATGGCGGGTGAGTTGCAGGTGTTCAACGCGCGGCGCAACTCGTTGCAGGGTGAAATCTCGGTCAACCGCGAGCGCATCCAGCAGATGAAGCAGCAGATCGCCGGCTTGAACGACATGATCGGGACCAAGAGCGGGCTTGAGAAGTCGTACACCGGTGAAATCAAGCAGCTCAAGGAGTTGCTGGCCGAGGGCTTTGTGGACAACCAGCGCCTGCTCGAGCAGGAGCGCAAGCTGGACATGCTCAAGACCGAAGTGGCGGACCACCGCTCCAACATCACCAAGACCAATTTGCAGATCGGTGAGACCGAGTTGCAGATCGTGCAGCTGAAGAAGAAATTCGACTCTGACGTGGCAAACGAGCTTTCGGACGTTCAGGCCCAGGTCTTCGACCTTCAGGAAAAAGAAGCAGCCCTGCGTGACCGCCTTTCGCGTGTGGTGATCCGCGCACCCGAAAGCGGCATGGTACTGGACATGAAAGTGCACACCATTGGCGGTGTGATCAGTGCGGCCACGCCAATCCTGGATATCGTGCCAGCCCAGTCGGAGCTGGTGGTGGAGGCCAAGGTGGCCACCCGGGACATCGACCGCCTGGAATTGGGTAAAACCGCAGACATTCGTTTCACCGCCTTCAACCAGGCCACCACGCCGGTCATCGAGGGCAAGCTGGTGCGCATTTCGGCGGACAGCCTGACCGACGAGCGCAGCGGCGACACCTACTACCTGGTGCGTGTGCAGGTGACTGAAGATGGCATGAAGAAGCTGGGTAACCGCAAACTGCACCCCGGCATGCCAGCCGAAGTGCTGATCAACGCCGGCGACCGCACCATGCTGCAGTACCTGCTCAAACCGGCCCGCAACATGTTCGCCGAATCGCTGATCGAGGAATGATTGTGCTGCGTTTGCTACCTGGAATGCTGATGTGCATGGTCGCCTGCCAGGCGGTGGCCGTGGAAGGGAAGGGCGCGCCGGCTGACGTGCCCAAGGCGGTGTCGGCGTCAACCTACACACTGGACTTGGCCGGCCTGTACCGTGAGGCCAGGCTGGAAGACCCTCGGGTGCTCGCCGCCTATGCCCGCGCCCGTTCTGCCGAAGCCCAGCAGCGTGAAGCCTTGGGTGGCTTGCTGCCGCAGGTGTCGGCCAACGCCAACACCAGCCGCGTGCTGCGCAAGAACGAGATCGACCGCGACATCTATAACAACGAAAGCTATTCGTTGAGCCTGACCCAGTACCTGTACAACAAGCCGGCCTGGGAGCGGTACCAGAAGTCCAAAAGCGTCAAGGACCAGAAAGGCCAGCAGGCTGAGGACACCCTGGCCGAAGCCACAGTAGACCTGGCCAAGCGCTACTTCGTGGCCCTGGCTGCCGACGACGAGCTGGCGCTGGTGCAGGCCGAGCGCCGTGCCACGCAGAAGAACCTGGACCGGGTCACCAGCATGTTCGACCGGCAGATGGCCAAGATCACCGACAAGCTGGACATGCAGGCGCGTGTCGACTTTCTGGCCGCTCAGGAAGTCGAAGCCCGCAACCAGGTGCAGGTCAGCCGTGAGGCGTTGGCCGAGATCGTCGGCCGGCCGATCACCGAGCCGCTGAGCCGGGTGCGTAACGATGTGGCCCTGCAGGCGCCCTCGCGGCCTTTGCAGGAATGGGTCACGCAGGCGATAGAGGCTAACCCGGCGCTGAAGGCTTCCAAAAGTGGTGCTGAAGCAGCTGTGGCTGCCGTGCGCGAAGGGAAGGGCGAGCACTACCCGCAGCTGTCCCTGAGCCTGAGCGCTCAGCAAAGTGACCAGGGTTACGACAACACCCAAGCCCCTCGCAGCGACAGTTATGTGGCCACTTTGGGCGTAAAGATCCCGATCTATAGTGGTGGCTCCACCTCGGCGCGGGTGCGCGGACTATATGACGAGCAACTGGCTGCCGAAGAGCAGCTTGAAGGCGTTCGCCGTCAAGTAGTGAAGGAAACCACCACCGCCTTCCTCACTGCCCAGGCTGCGGTTGAGAAGATCCGCGCCAACCGCAACGCCCTGTCCTCGGCCCAGCAGTCCAGCGTGGCTGCGCAGAAAGCGTTCAGTTATGGGGTGGTCAATGCGGTCGATGTACTGACCAGCGTGCAGAACGAGTTCAAGGCGCGTCGTGATTTGCTCAAGACGCAATACGACTTCATCACCAATCTGTTCCTGCTCAACCGCTGGGCGGGTCAGCTCAACCAGGACAGCGTGGACAACGTGAATGTGTGGCTGAGCCCCGTGCCTGAGCCGACCTTGCCGGGCGGTGACGTGGCGCGGCTGGATGCGCGTCGCTGATTGGGCGTGTGGGGTGTAGGGCGGTTGAAAGGCGTCGCTTGGCAGACGCCTGATACTATTCCTAAGAGCCTTACGCGTTCCCCGTGTGGGAGCGGCCTTGCCGGGGCGCCGGACCGGCCGCGATGGGCCGCGCAGCGGCCCCGGGGGTATCTGCTGCAAGGCTGCAATCGCGGGGCCGCTTCGCGCCCCATCGCGGCCGGTCCGGCGCCCCGGCAAGGCCGCTCCCACACGGGCTTGAGCCAGCCTCCCACACGGGGTATGGCCAGCCTCCCACACGGGCTATGGCCAGCCTTCAGAACTCAGCCAAAATCAGACCATTCCTACAGGCCAATCACTGGCCATTCTCCCCCCTGGAACTTATTCTCCCGCGCCGGTTCCTAACCCCCTCAATAAGGCCTGACCGGCAGCTGGCCGCGCGCCAGTACTTTGTGAGTCGAGTACTCCCCCCGACCTATGTATACTGCCGCATGCAAGCGAGTACGCGCGGCTCGGAGCTGCCGCGTCAAGCCCCAATAATCACACATGCCCGCACGGCACTATCGGAGTTGGTTAAGTCGCATGAAAGCAATCGTTACTGGGATCACTGGTCAAGACGGCGCCTACCTGGCGGAACTGCTGCTGGAAAAGGGCTATACGGTCTACGGCACCTACCGTCGTACCAGCTCGGTTAACTTCTGGCGCATCGAGGAGTTGGGTATCCACACCAACCCTAACCTGCACCTGGTCGAGTACGACCTCACTGACCTGTCGGCCAGCATCCGCCTGCTGCAAACCACCGAAGCCACCGAGGTGTACAACCTCGCCGCCCAGAGCTTCGTGGGTGTGTCCTTCGAGCAGCCTTTGACCACAGCCGAAATCACCGGCCTGGGCGCTGTCAACCTGCTCGAAGCCATCCGCATCGTCAACCCGAAGGTCCGCTTCTACCAGGCCTCCACCTCCGAAATGTTCGGCAAGGTGCAGGAAATCCCGCAGGTCGAAACCACCCCGTTCTACCCGCGTAGCCCCTACGGTGTGGCCAAGCTGTACGCCCACTGGATGACCATCAACTACCGCGAGTCGTACAACATCTTCGCCACCAGCGGCATCCTGTTCAACCACGAGTCGCCCCTGCGTGGCCGTGAGTTCGTGACCCGCAAGATCACCGACTCGGTCGCCAAGATCAAGCTGGGCCTGCTGGACAAGCTGGAGCTGGGCAACCTCGACGCCAAGCGCGACTGGGGCTTTGCCAAGGAGTACGTCGAAGGCATGTGGCGCATGCTGCAGGCTGACGAGCCGGACACCTTCGTGTTGGCCACCAACCGCACCGAAACCGTGCGTGACTTCGTCACCATGGCCTTCAAGGCCGCTGGTATCGAGATCAACTGGAGCGGCAAGGAAGAAGCCGAGCAAGGCACCTGCGCTGCAACCGGCAAGGTCCTGGTCGTCATCAACCCCAAATTCTACCGCCCAGCCGAAGTCGAGCTGCTCATCGGCAACCCGGCCAAGGCCAAGCAGGTACTGGGTTGGGAGCCAAAAACCAGCCTCGAAGAGCTGTGCCGCATGATGGTCGAAGCCGACCTGCGTCGTAACGAAAAAGGGTTCTCGTTCTGATGCAAATGGCCAGCAAACGCGCACTCGTCACCGGGATCCATGGTTTCACAGGTCGCTACATGGCGGCCGAATTGCGGGCCAATGGTTATGAAGTGATCGGTACCGGGAGCCAGCCCTCGGCGGCGCCCGACTACCACCAGGTCGATCTGGCCGATGGGCCGGGCCTGCGTGCGTTGCTGGCCGAACTGCAGCCGGATGTGATCGTGCATCTGGCTGCCATTGCGTTTGTCGGGCACGGCGCTGCCGATGCCTTCTATCAGGTCAACCTGATCGGCACGCGCAACCTGCTCGAAGCCATTGCGGCCTGCGGCAAGGCGCCCGAGTGCGTGCTCATTGCCAGCAGTGCCAATGTCTACGGCAATGTTTCCGAAGGGATGCTGGACGAGCAGACCCTGCCTGCACCGGCCAACGACTACGCCGTCAGCAAGCTGGCGATGGAGTACATGGCAAGGCTGTGGTGCGACCGGCTGCCGATCGTCATCACGCGTCCGTTCAACTACACAGGTGTTGGGCAAGCCGAGAACTTCCTGCTGCCCAAGATCGTTTCGCACTTCCAGCGCAAGGCCCCAGCCATCGAGCTGGGCAACCTGGATGTGTGGCGTGACTTCAGCGACGTGCGCGCCGTGGTGCGTGCCTACCGCGGCCTGATCGAGGCGCGGGCAGTGGGCCAGACCGTGAACGTGAGTTCCGGCATCACCCATTCGCTGCGCGAAGTCATCGCCAAGTGCTCAGCCATCACCGGGCACACGCTTGAGGTGCAGGTAAACCCCGCGTTCGTGCGCGCCAACGAGGTCAAGACCTTGTGCGGCGACAACGCCCGCCTGCGGGCATTGGTGCCAGGCTGGCACACGCCTGACCTGGATGAAACGCTGGGTTGGATGCTCGCCGCTCAATGAAGGTCATTCTTTCCGTCGAATCGGTCCGCTTTCCACTGACCGGTATCGGGCGTTACACCTACGAGCTGGCCTCGCGGCTGCAGCAGTGCGATGACATCGACGACCTGCGGCTGTTTGCCGGGCGCAGCTTCGTGCCAGAGCTTCTCAAGCCTGCAGACCAGTCCGATGCCGTGCATGGGCTCAAGCGTTTCGTCCAGAAAAACGCCTTGGCCGTCGAAGCCTACCGGCGCCTGATGCCGTTTCTGCGTAAGCGTGCACTGCGTGGACATGATGACTTCATCTACCACAGCACCAACTTTTACCTGCCGCCCTTCGCAGGCCGGAGCGTCGCCACGTTCCACGACTTGTCGCCGTTCACCTGGGCTCATTGCCACACCCCGCAGATCGCCCGGTACTTGCAAAAGGAGCTCATGCTGACGCTTGAGCGGGCCGATGCGCTGATCACGGTGTCCCATTACATTCGCCAGGAGCTGGCGGATTACTTCAACTGGCCGTTGGACCGCATTCATGCGGTTCCCCTGGCCAGCTCGCCGCAGTTTCACCCCCGCAGCCCGCAGGCGCTCACACAAACGCTGGCGCGTCATGGTCTGGAACCTGGCGGCTACAGCCTGTTCGTGGGCACCATCGAGCCGCGCAAGAACATCGAGAACCTGCTCGACGCTTATGGTCGCCTACCGCTTGCCCTGCGCCAACGCTGGCCGCTGATCCTCACCGGCTACCAAGGCTGGCGCAGCGAGGCCATCCACGCCCGCATCGCCCAGGCGCAGCAGCAGGGCTGGGCCCGCTACCTGGGCTTCGCCCCCAGCGAAGACTTGCCGTTGCTGTTCGCCGGCGCCCGCCTGTTCACCTTCCCGTCGCACTACGAAGGCTTTGGCCTGCCCGTGCTCGAAGCCATGAGCTCCGGCGTGCCGGTGGTGTGCTCCAACAGCTCTTCGCTGCCGGAAGTCGCTGGCAATGCAGCGCTCATGTGCGCGCCCGACGACGTCGATGGCCTGACCGCACTGCTGCAACGCGGCCTGGAAGACGAAGCCTGGCGCGCCACGGCCATCGCCCAGGGCTTGCAGCATGCCGGTGGTTTCTCGTGGGAGCGGTGTGCCCAAGGCACCCTTAAGGTGTATCAAGCGGTCAAGCAACGATGATCAAGGTCCTGCATTTTTTCAAAACCTATTACCCCGATTCCATGGGCGGTATCGAGCAGGTGATTTTCCAGATCGCCGAAGGCACCCAGGCCCACGGTATCGAGCCCGAGGTGCTGTACCTGAGCTCACGCGGCGCTGCCCGCAACGAGCCGGTGGCCAACCACCTCACGCACCGCGCCAAGCTCGACCTGCATGTCGCCTCCACCGGCTTTTCGCTGTCGGCGTTCAAGGACTTTGCCGAACTGGCCCGCAAGGCCGATATCGTGCATTTCCACTTTCCCTGGCCGTACATGGACCTGGTGCACTTCGCTACCCGGCTGAACAAGCCGACCGTAGTCAGCTACCACTCCGACATCGTCAAGCAGAAGTGGCTGCTCAAGCTGTACCAGCCGCTGATGAACCGCTTTTTCTCCAGCGTCGACCGGGTTGTGGCGTCCTCGCCCAACTATGCGGCGCACAGCCCGGTATTGACCCAGTTCAAGGACAAGGTGTCGATCATCCCGTATGGTCTGGACCGGTCCACGTACCCAAAGGCCAGTGCCGAAAAGCTGGCGTACTGGCGGCAACGGTTAGGCGAACGGTTCTTCCTGTTCGTCGGGGCGCTGCGTTATTACAAGGGGCTGGACTACCTGCTGGAGGCCGCACGCATCAGCGGCTTGCCCGTGGTCATCATGGGTGGGGGTTTTCTGGAGCAGCAGCTGCGCCAGCAGGCCAGCGACGCGGGCCTGAGCCAGGTGCAGTTCCTGGGTGGCTTGCCAGACGAAGACAAGGTGGCGCTGCTGGAACTGTGCTATGCCTTTACCTTCCCGTCGCACCTGCGCTCGGAGTCCTTCGGCATCTCGCTGCTGGAAGCGGCCATGTACGGCAAGCCGCTGATCTCCTGCGAAATGGGCTCCGGCACCACCTTCATCAACCTGGCCGACCAGACCGGGCTGGTGGTACCGCCGCGCGACGCACCGGCACTGGCCCAGGCCATGCAGCGGCTGTGGGACGACCCGGCCCAGGCCCAGGCCATGGGTGCCGCCGCCCAGCAGCGCTTCGAGCATGTCTTTACCGCATCGGCCATGGCCAATGCCTACGCCGAGCTTTATCGCGGCCTCTTGTAGCCCGGTCAGTCAGGCACAACGAGGGCGAAGATCGCCGCATGCCGGCCCTGCCGGCGTGAACCGAGAACGGATTTCATGGAACGACGCACACTATTGATCACTGGGGCCTCGGGCTTTGTCGGCAGCGCCCTGTGCCAGCGCCTGGCGACGGTCGAAGGCCTTACGCCGCGCGCCGCCTTGCGCCGCGGAAGCTCATTGCCTTTGGCGGGCATTGACGCGGCCACCGTTGCGGACCTTGGCGCCGATACTGACTGGCAAGCGGCCCTTATCGATGTAGACGTCGTGGTGCACGCGGCGGCGCGCGTGCACGTGATGAAGGAAACCGCCACCGACAGCCTGGCCGAATTTCGCCGTGTGAACGTGCAGGGTACGCTCAACCTGGCCCGCCAGGCGGCGGCTGCGGGCGTGCGCCGTTTCATTTTCATCAGCTCGGTCAAGGTCAATGGCGAAACCAGCCAGCCGGGCCAGCCCCTGCATGCCGACGATACCCCCGCGCCCCAGGACGCCTATGGCGTTTCCAAGCACGAGGCCGAGCAGGGGTTGCAGGCGGTAGCCGCCGAAACGGGCATGGAAGTCGTCGTCATCCGCCCAGTGCTGGTCTACGGCCCAGGCGTCAAGGCCAACTTCCTCAGCATGATGCGCTGGCTGGAGCGCGGCGTGCCCCTGCCGCTGGGGGCGGTACACAACCGTCGCAGCCTGGTCTCGCTGGGCAACCTGGTCGACTTGATCATCACCTGCGTGGATCACCCTGCGGCCGCGGGCCAGACGTTCCTGGCCAGCGATGGCGAGGATGTATCACTCAGCGAGTTGCTGCGGGCCCTTGGCCAGGCATTGGGCCGTCCCGCCCGCCTGGTGCCGGTGCCAGGCGCGCTGTTGCAAACGGGCGCCGCGCTGCTGGGGCGCCGTGACCTGGCCCAGCGCCTGCTGGGCTCGCTGCAAGTGGACATCACCAAGAACCACCAGCTGCTGGGCTGGCGACCGCCCTACACCCTGGAGCAAGGCCTGGCCGCCACCGCCCGCGCCTTCAAGGAGAACCACCGCCCATGACCGCCATCCTCATCGTGGCAGGCATCGCCACCTGGCTGATGACGGCCGCACTGCGCCGCTACGCGTTGTCGCGCAGCCTGCTGGACATTCCCAATGCCCGCAGCTCACACACCTTGCCCACACCCCGTGGCGGCGGCGTCGCCTTCGTCGTGGCCTTCATGGCCGGCGTGTTGGTGCTGGGCTGGGCAGGGTATGTGGCGCCGTCGGTGCTGGTGGGCATCCTCGGGGCAGGGGGCCTGGTGGCCGTGATTGGGTTCATGGACGACCACGGGCACATCGCCGCGCGCTGGCGCCTGCTGGGCCACTTTGCCGCAGCCGCCTGGGGGCTGGCCTGGCTGGGTGGCCTGCCGCCAATCAGCGTGTTCGGCTGGCCCTTGCATGCCCTGTGGCTAGCCGCACCGCTGGGGCTGCTGTACCTGGTCTGGCTGCTGAACCTCTACAACTTCATGGACGGCATCGATGGCATTGCCAGCATCGAAGCCATTTGTGTGTGCCTGGGTGGCACCGTGCTGGTCTGGCTGGCGGGTGCGCCGGGTGCTGCGTGGCTACCACTGCTGCTGGCCGCCACCGTCACCGGTTTCCTGATCTGGAACTTCCCGCCGGCGCGTATCTTCATGGGTGATGCCGGCAGCGGTTTTCTCGGCATCGTGCTGGGTTTGCTGGCAATCGTGGCAGGTTGGATAGATCCGCTACTCTTCTGGGGGTGGTTAATACTTCTGGGTGTGTTCGTGGTGGACGCTACCTTCACCTTGGCGCGCCGTTTGCTACGCGGTGAAAGGGTCTACGAAGCACACCGCAGCCATGCCTACCAGTACGCCTCGCGGCGCCACGGTCGCCACCGGCCGGTAAGCCTGGCGGTGGCGGCCATCAACCTGGGCTGGCTGCTGCCCGTCGCGTTGGTCGTGGTGGTGCTCAAACTGGATGGGGCAACCGGAACCTTGGTGGCCTATGCCCCTCTGATACTGTTGGCAATTGCCTACCGGGCAGGGGAGAAGGAATAGCATGCTCCAGCAAGGCAGGCGCAATCAGGGTTGTACAGGGCTGTATGTTCGGCAGTCGCTCTGGTCATTTTCACAATTTGGCGTAGCCATGAGGAAAACCGGATGAGCAACGCAAAGAACGACAGGCTACGGCAGTTTCTGGTCACCCTGTCACGCCGGCAGAAACGCCTCATCCAGGTCTGCACGGACATTGTCCTTATCTGGTTCGCCTTGTGGTTGTCGTTCATCGTGCGGCTGGGCGTGGAGGAAATGTACAACCCCATCGTCGAGCACACCTGGCTGTTCATGGCCGCGCCGTGCGTGGCTATTCCCTTGTTCATCCGCTTTGGCATGTACCGGGCGGTGATGCGCTACTTCGGCAACGATGCGCTGGTGGCGATCATCAAGGCGGTGACCCTGTCTTCGCTCATCCTGGCAGTGGTGGTGTACTGGTACAGCAACCACGAGGCCGTGGTACCGCGCTCGACCATCTTCAACTACTGGTGGTTGAGCATGGTGATCATCGGTGGCTTGCGCCTGATCATGCGCCAGTATTTTCTGGGCGACTGGTTCACCGGCGCCCATCAGATCCCTTTCGCCAACCGCGACGACGGGCAAATCAAGGTAGCCATTTATGGCGCAGGCACCGCCGGCAACCAGCTGCTGGCGGCGCTGCGCATGGGCCGGGTGATGCGCCCAGTGGCCTTCCTCGACGATGACGGCGACCTGGCCAACCGGGTCATTTCCGGGTTGCAGGTGTACAAGCCCAAGCACTTGCAGCAGATGCTCAAAGAAACCGGCGCCCAGGAGGTGTTGCTGGCACTGCCCTCGGCCACCCGCGCGCGGCGCCGGGAAATTCTCGCCCTGCTCGAACCGTACCCGCTGCACGTGCGAAGCGTGCCGGCCTTTGCCGACCTGGCCACGGGCCGGGTGAAGGTGGACGATATCCAGGACGTGGACATTGCCGACTTGCTGGGCCGCGACCCGGTCCCCGCGCAGGAAGGCTTGCTGGAGCGCTGCATTCACAAGCAGGTGGTGCTGGTGACCGGTGCCGGTGGCTCCATTGGCGCCGAGCTGTGCCGGCAGATCATCGGCCTTGGGCCCAAGACCTTGCTGCTGCTGGACCATGCCGAGTTCAACCTGTACAGCATCCTCAGCGAGCTGGAGCAGCGCGTGGCCCGGGAGTCGCTGTCGGTGCAGCTGCTGCCGATCCTGGGCTCGGTGCGCAACCAGCAGCACCTGGTCGATGTGATGAGCACCTGGCGCGTGGACACTGTCTACCATGCCGCCGCTTACAAACATGTGCCAATGGTCGAGCACAACATCGCCGAAGGCATTCTCAACAATGTCTACGGCACCTTGTGCACGGCCCAGGCGGCGTTGCAGACCGGGGTGGCCAACTTCGTGCTGATCTCCACCGACAAGGCCGTGCGCCCGACCAATGTGATGGGCAGCACCAAGCGTTTGTCCGAGTTGATCCTGCAGGCGCTTAGCCGGGAAGCGGCGCCGGTGCTGTATGGCGATTGCAACAAGATCGCGCGGGTGAACAAGACCCGCTTCACCATGGTGCGTTTCGGCAATGTGCTGGGCTCGTCCGGTTCGGTGATCCCGTTGTTCCACCAGCAGATCAAGACGGGTGGCCCGCTGACCGTTACCCACCCGAAGATCACGCGTTACTTCATGACCATCCCGGAGGCGGCGCAACTGGTGGTGCAGGCCGGGGCCATGGGGCAGGGTGGGGATGTGTTCGTGCTGGACATGGGCGAGCCGGTGCGCATCGTCGAGCTGGCGGAGAAGATGATTCACCTGTCGGGTTTGAGCGTGCGCAGCTCCTCCAACCCCCAGGGCGACATCGCCATCGAATTTACGGGGTTGCGGCCGGGTGAGAAGTTGTACGAGGAGCTGCTGATCGGCGACGACGTATCGCCCACCGCGCACCCGATGATCATGGCGGCCAATGAGGACTATCTGGCGTGGGAGCGGTTGCGCGAAGGGCTGACGCTGTTGTTGGCGGCGGTGGCCGAAGACGACTTCACCCGCGTGCGGCAGTTGCTGCGCGAGATGGTGAACGGCTATTCGCCCCAGGGCGATATCGTGGACTGGGTTTACTTGCAGCGTCGCCAGGGGCCGGTGGAGCGGTAAGTGCTTGGCCTGCCTATTGGGTTTGGCGCTCGAGGGGGTGGTCGTGCCTTTGCAGCCATCGCTATTGATGTGCGGACTGATACCCTGGGGCCGCTTTGCGGCCCATCGCGGCGCGAGGCCGCTCCCACAGGTGCGATTAGGCCTGTGCTTCACGCCGTGTTATCGCCTGCCTAGCACCGCATTTGAAAGCTCCCACCTCC